>JAUMEU010000105.1:0-5889 GCA_032120295.1 Opitutales bacterium
ATCATCACCATCACCACAGCGAAGGTGACCATGCGCACGGCCATGACCACTCCCATGACGACCTCGACGCGGAAGACGCCCACGCCCGCGCCCATGCGGCGGAGATCGAGAAACGATTCGCCGGCCGCCACGTGACCACCGGTCAGATCGTGATCTTCGGGCTAACCGGCGGACTCATGCCCTGCCCGGCCGCGGTCTCGATCCTCATCGTCTGCCTCCAGCTCAAGGAGTTCTCCCTGGGCTTCGGCATCGTGGCGGCCTTCAGCCTAGGTCTCGCCCTGACGATGATCTCCGTGGGCGTGCTCGCTTCCTGGGGTTTCAAAAAGCTCGCCGAGAAGTCCGGCTGGTTCAGCCGCATCGCCGCCCGCGCCCCTTACGTGTCGTCCTACCTCCTCATCGCCCTCGGCCTGGCCTTTGCCATCCGCGGCCTGATGATGATGAAATAAGCCGACACCTCAGGCCCCGACCATCCGCAGCCAGGCGCTGAGGTTATAGTAGTTCGAGACGCGGGCCACCTTGCCGTCCTTGATCTCGAAGAAAGCCCCGACACGGAGGTGATACTTCTGGCCGGTGGCGGGCGGGAGGCCTTCGTCCGTCTTGAGATACTCGCCGCGGATGTAGAACTCGGCGGCGGCGCGGCTGGCGTCCGGACCGGCGAAGACCACCAGGTCTTCGACCTGCTCACGATACGAGCGGTCCATGCGACCGAGGAACGCGCGGAAGGCCGGGATGCCGACTTCGACGCCGCCTTCATTGATCTCATGGACGATGTCCGGATGGAGGAGCGCAAGCAGCGCCTCGCGGTCGCCGGAGTTGAATGTCTGGTAGTATTGACGGATGAGCGGGTGCATGGGTTCAGGAAAGAAGGCGGAGCGGGCGGGCGGCGAGCCTGGAAGGATCGGTCTCACCGGGCGTCGCGCGATGGCGGCGCAGGAGCGCGAGGTCCACGTCGACGGTGAGGGCATGATCGCCTTCGGCGCAGACCGGCGTGGCTAGATGACGCGGTTCGTCGCGGAAAGCCGCCTGCGAAGGGGCGAAAGCCGCGGCGCGGCCGATGTTCTCGTCGATGAGCACCGAGGTGGTCCGGCCGACGAGGTGGCAGACGCCGACATGGCAGCCGAGCTCCACGGCCCGGGCATCGGCGCATCGGCCGACGCGTTCGACCCCCATCAGGGTCTCGGTCGCGCTGGGGACGAGCATGAGCTCGACGCCCCGCCCTCGCAGGAGCGAGGCGAGTTCGGGGATCTCGACGTCGAGACAGATGACGACGACGCAACGGACGCCGCGGAAGGACCAGAGGCCGACGCCGTCGCCGCCGACGAAGGCGGATTCCCACGGAGTGAGATGAAGTTTGTCCTGATAGCGGAAAGCGACGCCATCCCAGATCGGCGCGCGGTTACGGAGCTGGCCGTCCGCGCCGAGGAACGGCACGGTGCCGAGCACGACGCCCTTGTCGGCCTGCGCCAGAAGCGGAGCGAGCCGCGGCCAGAGGTCGGTCCAGAAGAGCTGCGCGACGCCGCGGAGTTTATCTTCACCCGCGACGAAAGGCTCGAGGCCCATCCAAAGGAATTCCGGCAGCACCACGAGATCCGCGCCCTCATCCCAGGCCTCAAGGACCTGCGCGCGCACACGATCGGCGAAGGCATCGGGCGAGGCCGCGGGGACGCCGACGTCGAAGGTCAGCAAGGCGAGGGTCAGGCGGTCCATGTCTTCGTCCAGAAGGTGAGGGTCTTGGGAGATTCCTGCTCTTCGCCGAGTTCCTTCCAAGGGAAAACCGCCTGCAGCTCCGGACGGCGACGATAGCCTTGGCGCGTCCAGAACGCGTCCAGCGGCCGATGGCCCGCGGGCCGGGCCGGATGATCGGCGGGTCGGTCGACGGCGCAGAAGGCGGTCGTGCGCAGGCCTAGCCGGCGGGCATGCGCCTCGCGGCGGGCGAAGAACTCAACGCCGAGTCCGCCGCCGCGAAACTCCGGCAGGACGATGCTCTCGCCGAGATACAGGACATCGTCGGTCGGCACACCGGCGCGTTCGAACGGACCACGGAAGCCGTCGGTCTCATCGGCCAGCGGCATGCAGGTCGTCGCTCCGATCGTCCGACCGGCGGCGTCCTGGGCGAAGACGACCAGGCTGCGCGGACAGTCGAGATAGCCGCGGAGGTATTCCCGTTCATAAGCGAGGTCGCCTTCGTAGAGATAAGGGAACTCGCGGAAGACCGCGATGCGCAGTCCGCCCAAGACATCGATCCAAGGTTCCAGTTCAGGGCCGTGGACTTCGATGAGCTGGAACGCGGACGCCATGACGGGACTCAGAGCCGGATGCGCAGGCGGGGCGAGATCGGCGTGCCGGCGTCGCGACGCGGCGCCTTCGGACCTTTGCCCGGCGTCTCGTCATCCTCAGCGGCCAGGGCCTCCGTGAATTCATCGGGCATCGGCGCGGCGGCTTTGAACTCGACCTTGGCGCCCTGCCAGTCGAACGAAAGCTGGGTCGCCTCGGCGTGCAGGAAGAGCCGCTTGAAACCGCGGGCCGTACCGACGGCCTTATTGAATTCGAAATCGCCGTAGGTGCGGTCGCCGAGGATCGGATGCCCGTGCGCGGCCGTCTGCACGCGCAGCTGGTGGGTGCGACCGGTGCGCGGCTCGAGACGGATGAGCGACAGCGGGAGCGTGCCGCCGGCGGCACGTTGCCATTGGTAGACCGTCACCGCCGGGGCGCCCGCGCCCGTCTCGGAACGCACGCCGCCGCCGGGACCCTTGGACTTGGAAAGCTGATCCTGCCAGGTTCCGCGCGGGGTGCGCAGGCCGCGGCCACGGATGAGGGCCACGTATTGCTTCGAGACCTGCGAACGCGCGAACATCTTACGCACGATATCAGCCACGCCGACGTCGAGCGAGAGCAGCAGCACGCCGCTGGTCGGCGAATCGAGTCGGTTGAGCAAGTAGACGCGGCGGATACCGCCCTGCCCGTCGCGGACATGGAAGGCCTCCTCCTCGAGGGAGTAGTTACCTGTGATAAGGATCGTGCCCTTCTCGGCGACCTCGCCGGGATTCGGATGCGAGAGGATACCGTCCGGCTTCGAGACCGCGATCAGCCCGCACGGATGCGTGGCGACCACGCGTACGCCGCGTCCGAAGGGGATCCAATCTGTCGGGAGCGTCATCAGCGGTAATAGAAGTTGATCGTGACGATGTCGCTCTCGCCATACAAGGCGACCATATCCGCGCGCCAGATATCGTAGGGCGCCGGAGCCATCACGGCGTCCTTGCAGGCCAGGGACATCACGCGGGTGACCTCGTTGCTGAGGATCGTGGCGTCGGTGACGGTCCCGTCGCGGTGCAGGCGGAAACGCACCGTGACGCGCCCGCGCTGGACGCCTTCGAACTGGGAGCGCTCGATGATGCTCCACCAGCTCGACTGGATGGCCTCGAGCATGCGCTGGGTGTAGTCGCCGTATTGGCTGAAGCGGGCGTCGATGGCGACCGCGCCGGCGCGGTTCACGCCCACGGAATTACGCAGGAGTAGGCCGGCGGTGCCGGAAGGAATCGAAGCGCGAGGCCGTTCCGGATCGGCGGCGACGGGCGCGGGCGCGGCCTTGGGGACCGGCTTCGCGGCCGCCTTGCCCGGTCCGGGCGGAGGGGCGGACTTCGGACCGGCCATCGAGATCGCCGGCGCCGGCGTCGGCTGGGCCTGCGATTGGTCGATCGAGCGGGGCTTGCCCTGGGCGAGACGGATCTCCGGAGAGGTACCCGTGGATTTCGGCAAGGCGGAGTTCGAAGGCATCTTCTCGGGCACCGGCTGGGCCGCGGTCTGATTGCGCGAGGAAGTGAACGGAGCCGTCTTCGGCACGGCCTGGTTGGCGACCGGGTTGGTCTCGGCGAATCGCAACTTCGCCGGCAGACGGGCCTCGTCGATCTTCACCGGGGCGGTCAGGACTTCGACTGGACGGACGATCGCGGCGACCTGGCGGAAAGTATCCGGCAAGAGCCAGAGCAGGAGGAGGTGCAGGCCGAGCGACACGATCGCCGCGAAGGCCGCGGCGCGCAGGTCGATGGAGTCAGCGGGTCGCACGCCCCGAAGTTAGGGACGACCCGGACGACTTCAAGCGTAGGACGGCGTGATTATCGGCCGCCGAACTCCTGCGTGAGCGCCGCGAGCGTCCGTCGGCAGTCCTCGCGCGTGCCGATGACCACGTAGAGCTGGTAACCGTAGTCACCGGGCTGGATGCCGCTGGGAGAACGGAGGCGGAAGACGCAGTTCCACTTCACGACCTTGTCATGCTCGAACTTGAACCGCCCATACCCGACAGCAGGCTGACCGGCCGGCGGTCGATAGGGGGTGAAGATACCCATGGCATGGGAGCCGGAAGGCATCGAGAGCACGACCGGGTCCGACTGCTCGCCGTTCTGGCGCGGCAAGGGGACGAGCTTTGAGGTCTTAGCGTCGAAACGAAGTTCCTCGCTGAAGGACCATGGCATGTAGCCCGTCAGGGCCTCGATCTGCAGATACTTATGGGGACGGTCTCCGGGCACGGTGAACTTCACCCGGTAATCGAGCACGTGATCCATCTTCGGCCGGCCGATACGCACCTGCTTGCTCAGGACATGATCGGAAAGCAGTCGGTCGTTCAACGCGACGTGACCGCCGGACTTCATGCCCGGGGCGAGCCAGAAAGCCATGCGCGTGCGGGTGGCGAGTAGTCCGTCCTTGGTCAGCGTGATCTGCTCGAGGCGGCTGGTCGACTTCGGGCCGAGAGCGTCGACGACCGAACCGGCTTCGGTCGGATTGTAGCATTCGACGTGATAGACGCCGTCGACGTCGGCGTTGATCGCCGACTGGAGCTGACGTCCATGGTCGTGCGAATCGATGAATTCGACACCGTCCCACTTCAGGGAATCAATCGCGCCGGCGAGGCGGCTCGTCGTACGGATGACGAGCGGTTTGCCGCCGATGAAGCCGGTCAGCTCGGCGTCGCCACTGACGACAGGCGTCTGCGTACCGACCGTAGCAGCTAACAGAAGCAGCCAGGTTTTCATGATTTAAGTCTCTCCAGGATGCCAAGCGCGGCGAGACGGGCTTTCACGAATTCGACCGGCAGGCCCATGATCGTCGATATTGGCCGTTGATAGTCGGCGATGATGATCTCCCGGCCTTCCTGGATGCCGTAAGCGCCGGCCTTGTCCAAAGTGTTCACCAGGCCTTGATAGCGGGTGATGTCGGCTTCGGACAAAACATTGAAGCGGACCCAAGCCGTGACGTCATGCGATTCGTCGATGCCCAGCGACGGACAGAGCAGGCAGACGCCGGTGTGCACGGTGTGCTCGCGGCCGGAAAGACTGCGCAGCATCGCACGGGATTCGGCGAGGTCGGCCGGCTTATTCAACGCTTGGTCGCCGAGGGCTACGGTGGTGTCCGATCCGATGACCAGCGCGTCGGGATGGAGGCGGGAGACCGCCGCGGCCTTCAAGCGGGCGTTATGCAGGACCATCTTCGCCGGATCGGTCGACGGATCCTCGTGCTCGGTCACCGCCGCGACGACGACGCGGTGCGTCAGACCCGCATCACGCAGAAGCTCGGTGCGACGCGGCGAAGCGGAAGCGAGGATGAACGGCAGCGGAGATGGCACTCCCAGAACAAAGCGGATTAATCTGCCTAAGACAACCGCAACAGCCCTCCCCCGCTTTCCTTCATTTACTCCCCCACCCCTAACCCTATCCCTACCCCTACCCCAAATTCGTCATGCGCCCCACCCTGCTCCTCCTCGCGCTCCTGGCCATGCTACCTCGCCTCGCGGCCGACGACAGCGCGCGACGCTACTTGGGCAAAGCCGACGCCTGGTATGCCTCCGAGGAGGCCAGGAAGATCGCCGACATCATCCTTACCTATCAGGCCGAT
>JAUMEU010000106.1:0-2689 GCA_032120295.1 Opitutales bacterium
CTGCAGTACTCGGATACTCTGAGTTGAAGAAATTGAGCTTAGCTCAATTTCTTCAACTCGCCGGTGCTGTCGCCGAGCTGGACATCGCGGATGTCCATGCGGTTGAGCATGCTGACCCAGAGATTATTCAGCGGGGTTTCCTTCGGATACACGATGTGGCGGCCCTGACGGAGCGTGCCGCAGCCCTTGCCCGCGAGGATGATGGGAAGGTCGTCGTGGTTGTGACGATCGCCGTCGCCGTTGCCGGAGCCGTAGACGATCATGGAGTGGTCGAGGAGATTGCCGTCGCCTTCCTTCACGGACTTGAGACGTTCGAGGAGATACGCGAAGTGCGTGGCGTGGAAGACGTTGATGTCTTGGATCTTCGACAGCTTCACGGGGTCGTGGCCGTGGTGCGAGATGCTGTGGTGGCCGTCGCGCACGCCGATGAACGGGTACGAGCGGTTGGAGCCTTCGTTTGCCAGGACGAACGTGGCCACGCGCGTGGTGTCCGTCTGGAACGCGAGGACCATGAGGTCGGCGAGCAGGCGGAGGTGTTCGGCGTAGCTTTCCGGGATGCCCTTGGGCGTGAGCACGCCGGCGGGGACCTTGGGCTGGCCGGAGGTGCCGGACTTCTGGATGCGCAGTTCCATCTCGCGCACCGCGGTGAAATATTCGTCGAGCTTACGCTGGTCGTCGGCGCCAAGGCGGACGTTGAGCTCACGGAAGTCGTCGCGCACGGCGTCCAGGACTGACTTACGCTGGGCGTCGCGACGCTGGCGTTCGAGGTCGGTGCCGGCGCCGAAGAGGCGTTCGAAGATCAGCTTCGGGTTCACTTCCTTCGGCATCGGCTGGGTCGACGAGCGCCAGGAGATGTTGGACTGGTAGATGCAGGAGTAGCCCGAGTCGCAGCCGCCGGCCAGCTTGCTGGCTTCGGTGCCGATCTCGAGGGAAGCGAGGCGCGTGCGCTCGCCGATGCGGGCGGCGGCGAGCTGGTCGGCCGAGACGCCGGCGCGGATGTTGGCGCCGTCGGTCTTGCGGGGCTGGGCGCCGGTGAGGAAGGCCGCCATCGCGCGGGCGTGGTCGCCGCCGCCGTCACCGTTGGCGCGGGCCTTGTCGGCCGTGAGGCCGGTGAGCACGGAGAAATCGGACTTGTGCGCGGCGAGGGGCGCGAGGATCGCCGGGAGCTTGGAAGGCAGGGAGCCTTCGGAGCCGACGCGCCAGCCATCCATGTTCACGCCGTTGGGGACGTAGAGGATCGCCATGCGGTTCGGCGCGGCCTGCTTGGTCGGCGTGTTGCCCGCGGCCCAACCAGTCTGGAGACCCATCGCCTCGAGCCACGGCAGAGCCATGACGGTGCCGAGGCCCTTGAGGACCGTGCGGCGATGGAGGAGGTCGGACTTCATGGCGGGGTGCTTATTTCTTAGCAGGTTCTGACCCGCCTTCAACCTGAGATGTTCCCCGGCGGAGGCGGAAAGGGTCGCTCTGGACCACGCCGAGGACCAGGGCCGAGAAACGGCTGTCGGCTTTGAGGGCGGATTCCGTGATCTTATCGACCGCGGGACCGTCGTAATAGTCGAGGCCGCGACCGAGGCCGAACGTGAGGAGCTTCGAGGAGAGGTTGCGGACCACCTTCTCCTTGTCGGCGAGGAGGAGTTTCTTCAGTTCGCCCGCGCCGGCGAAGGAGCGGCCGTCGGGGAGTTTGCCCGCGGGGTCGATCGGTTGGCCTTCGTCGCTCTGACGGACCAAGCCGACCGCGTCGAACTTCTCGAACGCGAAGCCGATGGCGTCCATGCGGGAGTGACAGGAAGCGCAGGCCGGATCGGCGCGGTGCTGCTCCATGCGCTGGCGGAGATTGCCCTTGAGCTGCTGGCCTTCGAGGGTCGGGACGGAAGGCGGCGCGGGTGGCGGCGGCGAGCCGAGGATCTGTTCCATGATCCACTTCCCGCGCTTGACCGGCGACGTACGGGTCGGGTTGGACGTCGCCGTAAGGATCGACGCGTGGGTGAGGATGCCGCCGCGTTCGCCCTTGGGGAGCGTCACGCGCACGAAGGGCGAAGGCCCGCGGCCGCGCTGGGCTTCGATCGGGATGCCGTAGAACTGCGAGAGATTGCGGTCGAGGTAGGTGAAGTCCGCGTCGATCAGGTCGAGCACGCTGCGGTCCTCGCGGACGATCTCGGCGAAGAAGAGCTCCGTCTCCTTGATCATCGACGTACGGACCGCGTCGTTGAAGCGCGGGAACATCATCGGGTCGGGCGAGACTGTCGACAGCTGGCGGAGCTGCAGCCACTGCAGGCCGAAGCCCTCGGTCAGGTAGCGGGAGCGCGGATCCTTGAGCAGGCGGCGGGCCTGGGCTTCGAGGTTGGCCGAGAGCTTCTTGGCGTAGGCCAGCTGGAAGAGTTCGTCGTCGGGCATCGAGCCCCAGAGGAAATAGCTGAGGCGCGAAGCCAGGGCGAACTCGCTGATCGGATGCGCGTCCTTGGCCGTCGGGGCGTCGTCCTGTTCGGCGCGGAAGATGAACTTCGGCGAAGCCAGCACCACCGCGATCATCGCCTGCGCGCCGGACTCCCAGTTGCCGCCGCTCTTCTCGCCCTCGGCCCAGACCTTCACGTAGCGGTTGATCTCGGCGGGCGTGGCCGGGCGGCGGAAGGCGCGGCTGACGAAGGAATTGGCGGCCAGACGGGCGCGGGCTTCGCCGGTCGCCGTGCCG
>JAUMEU010000107.1:0-3703 GCA_032120295.1 Opitutales bacterium
AGCTTCGCGGCGAACTTCGGGCTGACGAGGATGACGTTCTCCCAGACGGTCTTGGACATGGGATCCGGAGCCTCGGCGAGCCAGCCGTTGTTGGCCTGGAGGCCGTCGCCGGAGTGGACGCTGGGGAGGAGACGGACTTCGAGCGCGTCAAAAGAGAGGGCCGGAGCGGCGAAGGCTTTGATCTGGGCGGCGCCCACGGCGGGCTTAGCCGCGGCGAAGCTGGTGCCGGCGAGCACGCCTTCGGCGAGCCAGGCAGCGAAGGCCTCATCGGTGACGTTCTTCGAGCGCGAGTTGAAAGTCTCGCGGACGAGCGCGTGCGGCTCCTTATCGGAACCGGCGAAGGGCGCGAGGACGTCGAGTTCGGTGATCGTCGCGAAGAGCGGGTCGATCATCGGCTGCACCGGCACGTAGGTGCCGTCGAGCGTGCGGCCGTCGGACCAGCTCTCGAGGTAGTGCGAAGAGGCGAGGAAGGTGCCGGCGGCGGCCTTCACGGCGGCCGAGGTTTCGTCGAAGGACGGACCATGGTAGCCGAGGCGGACGACCTTCTTGGCGGCCTGGACGGCGGCGGCGAAGTTCACGTCGGCCGGCGCGTCGTAGACGGGGTTGCCGCCAAGGATGACGAGGGTCTTGGCGGGCTGGGCGACCAGCGCGGCGATCGTCAGAGCGGCGGGAGCCGGGACGGCGACGTATTTGACGGCGGCGGCGAGGGCCTGGTTGGCGAGGAAGACGGCGCGATGCGCGTCGGCGGAGAGATGGTCGCCGGCGACGATGAGGGCTTCGCCCTTGGCGGCCTTGACGAGGTCGGCCACGCATTCGGTGACCCACTTGGCGTCGACGTTGATGCCCGAGACCTTGCCCTTGAGGGCGCCGGCGTCGGCGGAACCCTTCTGCGCGAGCACTTCGGCGGCGAAGAGGATCGCGAGGCCGGAGATATGCGAGGACGAGGCGCGGAGACGGTGGTCGGCGGCCGCGCCGGTCAGCGAGAAGACGGACTCGACGACGTAGAGGCGCGTCATCTTCTCGGCTTCGTCGGCCGTGTCGGCGCGACGGGCGTTGGAGTAGGCGCGGGTGTCTTCGATGGTGGCGTCATGGGCGCCGAGGAAGTCACGGTCGAGGCTCAGCACGCGGCGGGCCTTGGCGTAATCAGGCAGCGCGCGGGCGCCGAGGACGGCGTCGGCGCGGTTCTGCGCGACCGGAGTGTACTCGACCCAGCGGGCCTGCGGGTAGGCGGCCTTGAGCGCGGCGACGAGGCGGGCGCGCGTGGGCGAAGTGGATGGGCGGGCGAGGAAGGCGAGGCCGGCGCCGGCATCCGCTTTGGCGTCGGCGGCGAGACCGCGGAGGAAGTCACGGGCGGCGGCGACGGAGAGGACGGAACCGTCGGCGGCGAGGGAAGCCTGGGCGCGATCCGGATCGTACATGTCGAGCACGCTGGCCTGGGCGAACTTCGAAGAAGCGCCGCCGTTGGCGCGGTGGCTCGGGTTGCCTTCGATCTTGGTCGGGCGATGCTGATGCGTCTCGACGAGGATCGGCTGGCTGGCGAACTCGCCGGGGAAGGACGAAGCGTAATACGTGGCCACCCCGGGGATGGTGTTCTCCGGCTGCTTGGCGTAAGGAAGCGTGTGGTTACGGGGTTCGCGGCAACCGGCGAGGCCGAGACCCGCGAGACCGAACGAAGCGCCCATGAGCATCAGGAACTCGCGGCGTTCGACGGAGGAGATGGCGGAGGCGCCGTCGAGAAACTCGCGCTCGGCGCGGGTGCGGAACTCGGGCGTCTTATTGCGCTCATCGAGGCTGCGCCAGTAAGAGGGACCCGTCGGCTCGCCGGCCTGAGGCGCGGGGTGTTCAAAGACTTTCTTGCTCATCGGAAAAGGCGTGGGGAATTAGCGGTGGCAGCCCGAGCAGCTCTGGGGCGGATTGACCTTCCAGTCGTGCACGAACTTCGTGCCGTCGGCGGTCTGCTGGGCGGGCGAAGCGGCCTTGAAGCCGAGGTCGTAGACCTTGTCGACCGGGCGCAGGACCTGCTCAGGGTTGCGGTGGCAATCGAGGCAGAACGACATGTTGAGGGACTTCTGCTGGCCGACGACGACCTGCTGGTCGATGCGACCGTGGCACTCGACGCAGCTGACGCCGCGGTTCACGTGCACGGCGTGATTGAAATAAACGTAGTCGGGCACCTTGTGCACCTTGACCCAGCGGATCGCTTCGCCCGTCTCGACGCTCTTCTTGACGAGCGCCAGCGCGGGGCTGTCGCTCTTCACCTGGCTGTGGCAGTTCCAGCAGGTGTTGGTCGTCGGCACGTTCGAGTGGCCGGACTTGTCCACGTAGTTGTGGCAATAGCGGCAGTCGAGACCGAGGACCGAATCAGGACCGGCGTGGAAGGAGTGGTCGAAGGCGACGGGCTGATCCGGCGTGTATCCGACGTTCAGATACTTGTTGGTGGCGTACTCGTTGACCGCGGCGGCCACGACCACGGCGGTGATCAGGAGGCAGACGAGGACCTGGAACGGGGCGGCGTTGATCGCCCGGGAGAAGAAGTTGCCGCGGGGGGCCGGGCGGTTGAGGAATTCGAGGAGTTTGCGCATCGCGTTCGGACGAAGGGATTGGCGGGTTTTTTGACCGAAGAAGCACGAAAGGCGTCAACCCTTCGCAACCCAAATTTGAGGGGTTTTAGTCGCTTTTCTATGGTCCACTGTGGATAATCGGTACGAGGAGCTGTGAATGGGATGTGATTATTTAAATTAAAGCGTTAAACTACAATGGTTTACATAACTTAGAATAATTCTAAGTGAATATACCCTGTTCCACCCCCTAGATGCTCGGTTCCAAACTATTAGGCCAGCCAACGGAAAACCCTAGAGGGGCTTATCCGTTGACCAGCCGACGCTCGAAGAGACTCCGAATCAGCGGGTCAGGGACTTTGCGGCGCTCTGAACGAGGTCCACGAAGCTCTTGGCCTCAAGGGAGGCTCCGCCAATCAGGCCGCCGTCGATATCGTGCTCGGCCAGGAGCGCGTCGGCATTGTCGGGCTTCATCGACCCGCCGTAGAGGATGCGGACGCGGGCCGCGGACTCGGCGCCGAACTGGGTGACGAGCAGCGAGCGGATGAAAGCGTGGACTTCCTGGGCCATGGCCGGGGTGGCGGTCTTGCCCGTGCCGATCGCCCAGACGGGCTCGTAGGCGATGATGACCTGTTCGGCTTTGCCCGCGGGCACACCGGCGAGACCGAGCTCGACCTGCCGCTTCACCACGGCGTTCGTGGTGCCGGCTTCACGTTCGGAGAGCAGTTCGCCGACGCAGAGGATGGGCTTGAGGGACGCGCTGAGGGCGGCGACGACCTTACGGTTGATGAAGGCGTCGTCTTCGCCGAAGATCGCCCGGCGTTCGCTGTGTCCGAGGATCACGTAACCGACGTGGAGATCACGGAGCATGGCGGCCGAGACTTCGCCGGTGAAGGCGCCGTTCGTCTTGTCGTGCATGTTCTGCGCGCCCACGGCGAGGTGGGTGCCTTCCGCGGCGGCGCTCACCGCGGAGAGCGTGGTGAAGGGCGGGCAGAGGACCACCTGGACGGCGGACTCGATACCGACGGCGGCGGCGATGGCCTTGACGAGGTCGGTGCCTTCGGTGGCCGTCTTGTTCATCTTCCAGTTACCAGCGATGAGCGGAGTGCGATGTGACATGGGAGTGGTTTGAGTGCTTGTTTATA
>JAUMEU010000108.1:0-8135 GCA_032120295.1 Opitutales bacterium
GTAGCACCTCACGGAAGAGCGGATGGGCCGGGATGCGGACCGCGACGGTATCCTTGCCGGCCGTGACGAGATCGGGCACGACGGACTTGCGACGCAGCACGACCGTCAGCGGGCCGGGCCAGAGCGAAGCGAGCTTCGCCAAGCGCGAATCCGGTTCGGCGACTTCGGCGAGCGCGGCCAGATCAAGCACGTGGACGATGAGCGGGTCCAGGAGCGGGCGCCCCTTGATGGTGAAGACTTGGGCGAGCGCCGCGGGATTGGTCGCGTCGGCGGCAAGGCCGTAGACCGTCTCCGTCGGGAGGGCCACGCAGGCGCCCTGACGGAGCAGCTCGGCCGCGCGTGCGAGGTCAGCGGGAGCGGCGGTCAGGAAACTGGAGGCGGACGGAGACAAGGGAGACGAGACTTTACAGGACGAGCGGCAGGAGTCCCGTCCGATTTACCTCGGGGCGCCGGCAGGGGCAACCTCCCAGACCGACAACAAAAAGGCCGCCTGAAAAGGCGGCCCGGGGAAGTCGTCGCGGGGACGATTACTTCATCGTGATCATATTGCGGGCGCGCTTGACAGCCTTGGCAATATGACGCTGCTGGCGGGCGGTGAGGCCGGTCAGCTTACGGGGCAGGATCTTGCCCGTCTCGGTGACGTAGCGCGTCAGGGCCTCGGGTTCGGTGAAATCGAAGTCGAGGGGGTTGCGGGAGCGCTTGAGCTTACCTTCGGTGGTCATGGGAGGTTTGGAAGTAAGCGGAGGAGGGCCGAGGGCAAGGAGAAATGGGCACGCGCCAGAGGCGCAGGGGTGGGGGTAGGGATAGGGGTAGGGGCAGAATAGTCATAAATGGCCATAATTTGTGTCTTTTCTGACATATCCAAGCCCTAGCCGAGCCCTTAGCCCGAGCCCTAATCAGGCCCTTTTGACCGCGATCAGGAACTCTTTGTTACCATCCCCACCCTCGATGGGCGAAAGGATGACCCCGAGGACTTGGGCACCCGGGAGACCCTGGGCGGCGGCGGTCAGTCCGTCGACCACGCGGGCGTGGATGACCGGATCCTTGATGATGCCCCGGCCTTTGTCGGCTTCGGCCTTGGTCGCCTCGAACTGCGGCTTGATGAGCGCCACGAGATGACCGCCCTTCCCTACCCGCTGCCAGGCAATCGGCAAAATGAGCCCGAGCGAGATGAACGAAAGGTCCATAACCACGATACCGTAAGTCAGGTGCGGCAGCTCGACGTTATTGATCTCCCGTGCGTTGAACTTCTCGAGGTTCTTGATGCGAGGGTCGTTCCGCAGCTTCGAGTGGAGCTGCGCCGTGCCGACGTCGACGCACGTCATGCTCACGACGCCGCGCTGCAGGAGGCAGTCGGTGAAACCACCGGTGGATGCACCGACGTCGAGACCGTGCAGGCCTTCGACGGGAATCTGGAAATGATCGAGCGCGCCCTCGAGTTTCTCGCCGCCGCGCGAGACGAAGCGCGGAGGCTGGTCGACGGTGAGCACCGCGTCTTCCGGGAAAGACTGCGACGGCTTATTGACGACGGCGTCGGGCCCGGAGCGAACCTTGCCGGCGAGGATGAGCGCCTGGGCGACCGAGCGGGACGGGGCGAGCGAAAGCTTCAGTAGCAATTCGTCCGCACGCATCCTGCCGGGCTTAGCAGCCATCGGTCAGTCGAGGAAGCCCGTAAGGGGCGAGGTCGGCTCGGCCTTATCAGAACCGACGCCGAGTCCGGCTTCGCGGGCGGTGCGGCCGGCTTCGACCGCGAGACGGAAGGCGCGCGCCATCGCGACGGGGTCGCCCGAGGAGGCGATCGCGGTGTTCACGAGGACCGCATCGGCGCCGAGCTCAAGGGCCTCGGCGGCGTGCGAAGGCGCGCCCAGTCCGGCGTCGACGATGACCGGTACGCGGGCCTGTTCGATGATGATACGGAGGAAATCGCGCGACAGCAGGCCGCGATTGGAACCGATCGGCGCGCCGAGCGGCATGACCGCGGCGGCGCCGACTTCTTCGAGACGCTTAGCGAGGACTGGGTCGGCGTGAATATAGGGCAGGACCGTGAAACCCTTCTTCACCAGCTCGCGACAAGCCTCGAGGGTCTCGATTGGATCGGGCATCAGATACTTCGGGTCCGGATGGATTTCGAGCTTCAGCCAGGAAGTGCCGAGGGCTTCGCGGGCGAGTTCGGCGGCGAAGATCGCCTCCTTGGCCGTGCGGACGCCGGACGTGTTCGGCAAGATGAGATGCTTCTTCGGGTCGAGGGCGGAAAGGATGCCATCGTCCTTGGCGCCGAAGCGCACGCGCTTGATGGCCATCGTCACCACTTCGGCGCCGGAGGCGTCGAGCACGGCGCGGAGCTGCGCGGCGGAGGCATACTTGCCCGTGCCCGTAAGGAGGCGCGAAGCGAAGGTGCGGTCGGCGATACGGAGCGAGGACATCGGTGCCTGCACAATCCGAGACTCCTCGGGGTTGTCCAGCCCTCGCCTCGGGAAACCTAGCCGGCGACGGCTTCGACCAACGTTTTCGCGGCGGAAACCGGGTCGGCGGCCATCGCGATGGCGCCGCTGACGGCGATCCCGTGGGCGCCGAGGGCGCGGACGGCGGGCCAGTCGGCCGCGGTGACGCCGCCGATCGCGAAGCATGGCAGCGGCGCGGCGGCCGCGACGAGGCCGGCCAAGGAATCCGGGGAGTGAACGGCCGCGAGCTTCTGCTTGCTGAGGGTGTGGCGGAAAGGACCGACGCCGGCGTAATCGACCCGGATGCCGGCAAAGCGGGCGACGTGGGCGGGCTCGTTCAGCGTCACGCCCACGATGGCGAATTCACCGAGCAAGGCGCGCGCGGCAGCGGGCGAAGCGTCGTCGCCGCCGAGGTGAACGCCGTCAGCCTCGGCACGGAGGGCGACCTCCGGCGAATCGTTGACGATGAAGACCGCGCCGAAGTCGCGGCACAGCTCGGCGATGGCCGCGGCCTCCGCGACCCACGCCTTAGCTGGCAGATGCTTCGCGCGCAGTTGGATCCAGCGTACGCCGCCTTCGAGCGCGACGCGGGCCTGTTCGCGATGCGCGAGCGGAGAAGCGTCGAGCGTCAGGAACTGCAGGCGAGGGAACACGGCCTTAGTAAGCGCGTTTCAGCTTGCGGGCTTCCTTGCCATACCAAGCGCGCTCGAGGTCGAGGAAGGCGCGGACCGGGTCGGGCTGCTTCCAGACGGAACCGATGAAAGCGATGCCATCGAAGCCCAGCTCGCGCGCCTTCGCGGCGTTCTTCGGCGTGATGCCGCCGAGGGCGTGCACGGGGGCGCCGCCTTCGGACTTCCAGCGTTGCAGGATGACTTCGTATTCGCGGAGCGTCCGGCGGGGGCGGTGATCCTTCTTGGAGACGGATTCGAAGATCGGGGTCAGGAAGACGTAGCCGCAGCCCTTGTCTGTCGCGCGCAGTTCGTCGTAATCGTGGCACTTCACGCTGACCGCGGCGTCTTTGGGCCAACCGCGGGGCACGCGCTCGCCCGGGTGCATCTGGAAGCCGCCAAGGTGGTGGGCCTGCACGAGTGTCGGCTCATCCCCGAGCACGATGCGCGGCCAGAAGGCTTCGGGGATCGAGCGGAGGAACTGCTCATAGTGCCGGCGTTCCCAGTCCTTGCGGACCTGGACGTGCAGGCGGCCGAGACCGGCGTCGAACAGACGGCGGACCATCTTCGGATCCCAGCTGCCGTCATTGGGAGTGAACAGGACGAGGTTCTCCGGGGCCGGGGTTTCCGGCTCGTTGATGAAGAGACCTTTGATGAACTTGAACATGAGGGGTCGGAAATCAGCCGCCTTGGGCGGCACGGATGACGAGGATGCGGGCGCCTTCGGCCAGGGCCTGGGCGGACCAGCGGGAACGGGGCACGACCTGCTCGTCGACGGCGGCGGCCACGGCCGGCTCCTGGGCCACGCCGAGTTCGGCGAGGAGCTCGGCCAGCGTCCGGGCGGCGGTCTCCTTGGGCTCATCGTTGACGGTCACGCGCATACGGGACGACCCTGCCCCCCCGCAGGCGGGCTGGCAAGCGGAGGTTTGGGGTTGCGAGGGCAGGCCCGCAGGGTTGGCTCAAAGCCATGAAAACCCTACGCCTCTGCCTGCTGTCCGCCTTGGCCGTCGTGGCCGCCCTCGCCAATTCCTCCTGCTCCAATAACAAAGAATCCATGAAAGAACCCTCCGCCGCCGGCGCCACCCCCCGCGCCATCATCCATACCAACTACGGCGACATGACCGTCGAGTTCTGGCCCGACGTCGCCCCGCGCACCGTGGAGAACTTCCTCAAGCTCTCCCGCGAGAACTTTTACGACGGCACGGCCTTCCACCGCGTCATCAAGGGCTTCATGATCCAAGGCGGCTGCCCGAACTCCAAGGTCGGCGCCCGCGGCGCCCCCGGCACCGGCGGCCCCGGCTACCAGGTCAAAGCCGAGTTCAATAACCGCGCCCACGTGAAGGGCGTCCTCTCCATGGCCCGTTCGAGCGACCCGGACAGCGCCGGCAGCCAGTTCTTCGTCTGCCACGGCGACGCCTCCTTCCTGAACAACAAATACACCGCCTTCGGCAAGCTCGTCGCCGGCGAAGAGACGCTCAATAAAATCGCCGACATCCGCTGCGTCGGCATGGAAGGCTCCACCCCGACCGAGCGCGTGGAGATCACCCGCGTCGAGATTGTCGAAGCCAAGTAAGGGTTCGCCCTTTACAGCCCCTTACCCCCGACATAAGACACACTCCCCCATGAAATCCCTACGTTACCTCGCGGTCCTTCCCCTGATGGCCGCCGCCTCCCAGGCCCTCACCCTCGACGTCCAGCTCGGCTATGGCAAGCCGTCCGACCCCCTCGCCACTGGCGGAGCCTCGGACAGCACCGCGGTCGTCGGCCTCGGTATCGGCACCTACCTCACCGAGAATTCCCACCTCGGCCTGAACCTCAGCACCCGTGACATCGTGGCTCCTGCGGACACCGTCGACGCCGTCGCCCGGACCGCGCTTATCGACTACACTTACGAGCTCAACAGCACCGGCGGCATCAAGCCCTTCATCGGTGCCGGCGTCGGTTATGCTTGGATGAAGAATACGTTCAAGACTTCAGCCCTCGCGACCAATGTCTTCGCTGGCCTCCGCTTCGAAGTCACCGAGTCCGTCGACTTCACGCTGACTGCCCGCCTGGTCCAGCTGCACGATGTCGACTTCTACGATGTCGTCGGCGAGCGCGACCGTCGGGTCAATATCTTCGAAGGGGTCGCCGGTCTGCGTTTCAAGTTCTAAGCGGACGATCAACCCAAACAAAAGCCGCCCGATCGGGCGGCTTTTTTGTGCCTGCTGAGGAAGAGGCTCAGGGCTGCAGCAGCCCTTGATCCTTCATCCACTCGCCGAGCAGGTCGGTCCAGACCTTGGCGGCGAGACAGCGATCGGAAGCGCCCCAGCCGTGACCGCCCTTGGCCCAGACGTGGACTTCGGCGGAGCCGCCCATCGACTTGAGGACCTTGGCGAAAGCCATCGAGCCTTCGGCGGGATACTTGTCGTCGGCGCTGTGGGCGAAGAACGCAGGCACCGGCTTGACGCCCTTCGGCGGGACGACGCCGTCGGGGCCCTCGCGGAGCACGCTGTCCGGCTGGTCCTTCTCGAAGAGATACGCCGGGTAGACCATCACCGCGAAATCGGGGCGCGGCGCATCGGGCGCGGCCGGAGCGTAAGCGACGCGGGCGGCGAGGTTGCCGCCGGCGGAGAAGCCGAGGATGCCGATCTTCTTCGGATCGGCGTTCCACTCGGCGGCCCGGGTGCGGACGATACGGAGCGTCTCACGCGCGTCCATCACCGGGACGATCCAAGGCTTGTTCGGATCGCGGCGCGGTACGCGGTACTTCAGGACCACCGCGGCGCTCCCGAAAGCGTTGAGCCGCTTGGCGACCTCGCTGCCTTCGTGCGTCTCGGCGAGGATGCCGTAACCGCCGCCGGGGCAGACGATGACGAGCGGCGCGCCCGGCTTGGCGGCCGGATAGACCACGAACTCCGGGATGAACACATCGCCACGGTGCGTCTGCTTGTTGATCGTCCCGCGGGGATCCTGACCCGGCTTGAGCGTAAGCGTCTCCGCCGGCGGGGCTCCTTCCCAGACCGCGAGGGGAGGGAGCGGCGCGGCCGTACAGCCGGCCAGAGACAGGAACAGGGGCGTCAGGAGCAGGGTCTTCATGGGGAAATCATTCGTGGCGGAGGGCCTCGATCGGATCGAGTTTGGCCGCCCGCAGCGCGGGGTAGACCCCGGCGATGAGGCCGATGATCACCGAGAACGCGAGCCCTTCGGCCATGATCAGCCAGTCCAAGGTCGCCACCGCGCCCGTGGGTAAGGCCGAGGTCAGGATGTAATTCATCAATCCCACGATCCCAACCGAGACGACTAAGCCGAGGATCCCCCCGACGACCGAGACGACCGCGGCTTCGGCCAGGAATTGGAGGAAGAGGTCCGAGCCGCGCGCGCCTAACGCCTTCCGGACGCCGATCTCGCGGATGCGCTCGTTGATCGAGGCCAGCATCACGTTCATGATGCCGATGCCGCCGACGAAAAGGGAGATGCCCGCCACGCCGCCAAGCGAGAGCTTGAACGCCGCCTCGGTCTTGCGGAAATCCTCGAGCGTCTGCTCATTGGTCGAGATGGCGAAGTCCCGCAGGCCCTTGTGCGAGGCGAGCATGGTCCGCTCGGTCTGTTCGACGGCATCCTGCAACTGGGCCGGATCGTCGATCCGCAGGCCAAGGCCGGACAGCCGGTCGTTGCCGTTATACTTGGTGAGCGCGGTGCTTACCGGGATGAACGCGCCGCTGTTGCGCCAGCGCCATGACCCGCCGGAGCTACGGGAGCCTGCGGAACGGACCTGCATCCCCGTGGCCTCGATGTTATTGAGCAGTCCGATCACCGTGAAACGCCGGCCGCGGATCTTGACGACCTTCCCGACCGGATCGACATTGGCGGCGAAGAGCTCGGCCGCCACGGCGGAGCCCAGCACGATGACGTCGGTCATGTTGAGGACGTCGAGGTCGCTCACGAAGCGCCCCTGACCCGGATCCACCCAACGCTTGGCCACCGGGAGGTAGTCGGCGGTCACGCCGGTGACGTAGGTGCTGAACTCGCGGCCGTCGACGACGATCTTCTCGTAGCCGACGCGGGCCTCCGGCGAGATGTTGCGCACCAGCGGGACGGTACGACGGATCCGCTCGACGTCCCGCATGGTGAGCCCCTCGGAAAGTTCGGCGAGATGCTCCTGCTCCTTCGGCAGCTGCTCGCGGACCACGGTGATCTTCTCGATGCCGCCCATCGCGTCGACGAACTGCCGGAAGTTGCCGACCATCCCCTGCACGACGGTGACCATCGCGACCAGCGAGGCGACGCCGAGGATGATGCCCGACATCGAGAGCAGGGAGCGGACCTTGTTGGCCTGCAGCTCCCGGAGGCCGTTGACGACGGCCGGGCGCAAGCGTTCGACGAGGCTCATCGCACGCGGTCCTCCTGGACGAGCCCGGCGCGCATGGAGATGACCCGGCGGGCTTTCTCGGCGACGGCCAGATCGTGGGTGACGAGCACGACGGTGATGCCCTCCTTGATCAGCGACCCCAGCAGATCGAGCACGCGGTCCACGTTCTTGACGTCGAGGTTACCGGTGGGTTCATCCGCAAAGATGATGGAAGGCGAGCCCACGATGGCCCGCGCGACGGCCACGCGCTGGCGCTCACCGCCTGAAAGCTGGCTGGGGCGGTGGTCCAGCCGGTGCGACATCCCCACGCGCTCCAGCGCGACGGTGGCGGCGGCCGCATTGGCCACGGGATCCGAGCCTTCGCGGTAAATCAGCGGCAACGCGACGTTCTCCAGCACGGTCAGCCGGGGCAGGAGATTGAAGGCCTGAAAGACGAAGCCGACCCGGTTGGAACGATACCAAGCCCGGCGGTCGGGGTCGAGCCGGGCGACCTCCTCGCCGTCGAAGACGATGCTGCCCTCGCTCGGCGTGTCCATGAAGCCGAGGATGTGCATGAGGGTCGACTTGCCCGATCCGGAGGGACCGAGGATAGCCACGAACTCGCCCTTCTGAAATTCCAAGTCCACCCCATCCAAGGCATGGACGTTCTCATCGCCCATACGGTAGGTCTTGCGC
>JAUMEU010000109.1:0-5468 GCA_032120295.1 Opitutales bacterium
AGCAGTTCGCCCGGCTTGCGGCCGTCGGGCGCGAGCAGCTTGCGGCGGATCAGCAGCGGGCGTTGCGTGACGGCGACCTCGGCGATCTGCCAGCCTTGCGGGGGGAGTCGCGGGTTGCCGGCTTCGAGCGCCGTCCAGCGCAGCGGCATGCCTTGCCAAGAGAACTCGACATACCAGCCGGCGGCTTTTTTGGGTTCGCCGCGGGCGAGGGCCGGATAGCGCTCCACGAAGTCAGGCGTCTTGGTGGCGCGGAGCACGACCGTCAGCGCCGTCGGCTGGCGACGCACGAGCGCGAGCACGTCGACGCTTCGTTGGCCCAGGAGCGGCAGCGGGTCCATCCCGATGAGGTTCTGTCCGTTGAACAGCCCGTGCAGGTTGGGGCTCTTGCGGTTGTCCGGCTGGGCGGCGTACCAGCCGTTGAAGCCGGTCGACAGCATCAGGCCGACTTCGAAGTGGAGGTGCGCGCGGTCGGGCGTGATCGGGCTCGCCCCGGCGGAAGTGCGGCCCATGCGGCCGAGCGTCAACCCGCGGCGGACGAACGACCCCGGTTTCACGGAAGGATCGACCGAAGCCAGGTGGGCGTAGAGCGAATACGCCGGAATCTCCGCGCCAGGGTGGGTGAGCACCACGTATTTGCCGTAGGGCCCGTTGACGTGCGGGTTGACGTAGGCCACCTGTCCGTCCATCGCGGCGCGCACCAGGTCGAGCGCCTCGCCGGCGGCATCCCGTCGGCCGGGCCGGATGTCGACGCCTTCGTGGAAGCGCTGGCCTTCTTCGCGGACCATCCCGAACGTGGCGGATTCCAGGCGTCCGGAGACGGTCGGCTGGAGGTAGTCCTGCGCCGAGCGGACGGCGGTCAGGTCAAGGGTCGTCGGCCAGACGACCTCCGTGGCGGGCAGCGAGGCCGTCGCCAGGCCGAGGAGGAGAAGGGTGAGGCGGCGCCGCCGGCTCACGGACGTTCGGACTCCTTGATCTTGCGGAGCTTGAGCGCGGAAATGTTGAGACGACGGCTGATGTCCATGACCGCCTGCGTGTTGGTCATGCCCTTCTTCTCGACGTGGAAGATCAGGTTGCCGTCCGTGATCTGGTTATCGATCGGCATGATGCCCACGGCCGCGTCGTTGATGACCAGGATGAAGTGGCGGCCGACGGCCTCCTTGGTGTAGTTCATCACGTCGACCGCGGCCTTGCGGTCGAGCTGCACGAGCAGGAAATCCTGACGCAGGTCCGGTTCGCCGCTGGTGATCGGGTGGGTATTGAGGATCTCTTCGGCCGGCACGAGCGCCCGCGTCATCACCGAGAGCTTCAGCTGGCTGACCGGCAGGGTGACTTCCTGCTTCATCGAGCCTCCGACGGAGGGAGGCGCCTCGACGAAGATGGAGGCGAGCTCCTCGGGGATATCGTGGTTCTTGCAGCCTGCCAGCAGCAGGGCGGCCAAGGCGGACAGGAGGCGGAGAGACGTCATGGGAAGGCTTAGCCGACGAGCAGGTCGAGCGAAGCGCTGACCTGCAGGATATGGGCGGGCTGGAGGTCGATCATCGGCACCAGGTAGGTCTGCTTCGTGGCGGCGTGGACGTAGGTCAGCTGGCCTTCGGCGGCGGCGCCGACCTGCTTGATGATGCGCTTGCGCTCGAGGAGCATGGCGAGGATGTGCTTGAGCAAGCCCTTGTCGCCCGAAGGGTCGGCGGGGTCCTCGTAAAGGGAGAGGAAGAACTCTTCGCGGGAGGCGAGGAGCTGGGCGCGCTGGGCCTGGTCTTCCTCGCCGCGTTCCTTGACCTCGCGGCTCCAGCGGCCGAGCAGGATGCCCTCCGGCTGGAAGCTCGCGGCGTGTTCCTTGAGCACGTCGAGGCGTTCGATGTTGCCGCCGAGCGGCTTGAACACGACGCACGTCACGAGGTCGCCGACGTGGAGTTCCTTGCCGGAAGCGGCGCAGATGCGTGCGATGGGTTTAACCTGCCAGTCCATGACCGCTAAGAGAAATCGGGCGGGGCGGGGCGGGCAACCCCATTCACGGCGGTTTGCGGCTGACTTATTGGCCCTCTTGGGCAGCCTGTCGGGCATGTCCGAAACCCCCGCCGCCGGCGTCGCTCTGCTCGTCGTAGACGTCCAGCCGACCTTCCTGAAGGCCATGCCGGAGGGCGAGGCCTGTCTGCGCCGCTGCCTCCTGGCCGCCTCGGCCGCCAAGCTGCTGGGAGTGCCCGTGCTCTTCACCGAACAAGTCCCCGCCAAGCTCGGGCCGACCCATCCGGACCTGTTGCTCGCCGCGGGCGAAGGCCGGGCCGTGTTCGGCAAGACCGCCTTCTCGGCGTTCGGGGCGCCCGGACTGACCGAGGCCTGCGGTAAGGCGGAAGTGAGCCAGTTGCTCATCTGTGGTTTGGAAATCCCCGTCTGCGTCTACCAGACCGCCATGGATGCGCTCCGCGAGGGCATGGGCGTCACGATCCTCTCCGATGCCGTGACCGGTCGTCGGTCCGCGGATGTTCAGGCCTGTCTGGAAGCCTTAAGGGCGGCGGGCGCGCATGTGCTGCCGACCGAGACCGTCTTCTACGCCATGCTCGGCGACGCGACGCACCCGCAGTTCCGCGCTTTCACCGAGCTGGTCAAGCTGGCCGCTTAGACCTGATCGACCGTCAGGCTCGCCAGCGGTACGGCCGCGGCGCCGACAGGCAGGCCGACGTCGGCCCAAGCCGCGAAGGCGATCATGCCCGCATTGTCACCACAGTGTTTCGGCGCAGCCAACATCAACGGGTGGCGGTGCTGCTGGGCGACCTGCGCTAAACGCTCGCGCAGGGTGCGGTTATTAGCCACGCCGCCGGAAAGACCCACGGACTTGTAGCCGCCGAGATCGAGGACCGCACCGGTCTTGGAGACCAACTGTTCGATGATCGCGTGCTGATAGCCCGCGCAGAGATCAGGCATGGCCGCGGACACGTCCGCATCGGACATCTTCTCGAGCTGGTAGCGCAGGGCGGTCTTGAGTCCGGAGAAACTGAGACGGAGGTCGGCCTTCTCCGGGATGCCGCGCGGAAACACGAATTTCCGGACGTCGCCTTGCTGGGCGTGCTTCTCGATGAGCGCGCCGCCCGGGTAGGGTAGGCCGAGCAGCTTCGCGCCTTTATCGAAGGCTTCGCCGGCGGCGTCATCGACCGTGCGCGCGACGACCGTGAGACGGAGCTGCTGGTCGAGTTTGACCAGCAGCGTGTTGCCACCGGAGACCACGATGGCGAGATGCGGAAGCAGGGCCGCGCGGGCCGCGGCGAAACCCGCCGGATCCGCCGCGTGCACGGCGATGAACGGCGAGTGCACATGGGCGCGCAGGTGGTTGACGCCGACGATCGGGAGGCCGCGGGCGAGCGCCAGGGAGCGGGCGAGGGTCACGCCCATCGACAGGCACGGCAGCAGGCCGGGGCCGCGGGTGACCGCGATCGTCTGGGCCGTCGCGAGCTCGGCCTGAAAATCCGCCAGCAGGAGGGGCAGGGCGGAGAGGTGCATCCGGCTGGCCAGTTCGGGGACCACGCCGCCGTATTTCTCGTGTTCCGCCGCCTGCGAGCTGATCAGTTCGCGCACGAGGCCGCGGGCCGGGTCGAAGAGCGCCAGGGCCGATTCATCGCAGGAACTTTCGATCGCAAGGATCATCTGCGAGCAGTCAGCCCAATTCGGAGGTCGGCTCAATCCCGATTCGTCTGGCGGAGCGGAAAAGACCGCATAACGCTCCTGGCGTGGAGCCCGCGGCCCGACATGACGCTATCGTCGCCTTGCTCCGTCGCGAGGCCCGCGGCGGCGTGGTCTCGTTCGCACGCTTGGTCGAGGCGGCCCTTTATGCCCCCGGGCTCGGATATTACGTCGCCGACCGGAAGCGCGTGGGCAAGGCCGCCGGCACGGACTTCACCACCGCGGCCGCGCTCGGGCCCATGTTCGGAGAGCTCATCGCTGGCGCGGCGCAATCGCTCGTCGGCGACCTGTCCGCCCACGCCCTCGTCGAAGTCGGCGCCGAACCCGGTCAGGCGCATTACGCCGGCATCGCTTCGCGCTTCGCGGCACTGCGCACTTTTCGTTTCGGCACGGAGCCCGCTTTCCCTGCGCGCAGCGTGTTCGTCGCGAACGAACTCCTCGACGCTCAGCCCTTTCACCGCTTCGTCTTCCAAGGCGGGAGCTGGCGCGAGCTCGGCGTGCGCATCGATGGCGCCGAGCTGACCGTGGAGGCGCTCGCGGAATTCTCCACGCCTGCGGCCGCGGAATTCGCCGGCGCTTTGCCTGACGCCGAAGAAGGGTGGATTCTCGATGCGCCGTTGGCCGCCGAAGATCTACTCCGCAAACTTCTCGCAGGCTCTTGGGCGGGTGCCGTCATCCTGCTCGATTACGGCAAGACCATCGCACAGTGCCTCGAATCCTCGCCGGCTGGGACGGCCCGGGCCTATCGGAGCCATCAGTTGTCCGGCGCGATCCTCGAGAGCCTCGGTTCGCAGGACCTCACCTGCCACGTCCTCTGGGATCGGCTCGAGCCGGTCCTGACTTCAGCGGGTTTCCGTCATGTCCGTCTCGACCGCCAGGAGGCCTTTTTCGTGAAATATGCCGCCGCGGAGATGGAGCGGATCGCGTCCTCGGGCGACCCTGAGGCCACCGGCCGCTTGCGGGCCCTGACGCACCCGGCGCATTTCGGGGCTAAGTTCCAAGTCCTGCACGGTATCCGAGGTTAATCGGAAGTTTTTGGAAGGGACGCTCGACCCGCAGGGAACATCTCCTTTTCTGGAGTGACCCCCTCTTTTCCCGATGAAGTACTCCCTCTTCGCCACGTTCACCCTCTGCCTGGGCGCGTCCGTCCTGACAGCCGAGACCAAGGTCATCGAAGCCTTCGAAGGCGACGGTTTCGACAGCTGGCAGACGACCGGCACCGGCTTCGGCCTGGCGCCGATCGCCGGCAAGGTCGACGGCGTCAACGGTGAGTTCCGCAACTACGGCGGCAACGCCCTCGTCTGCTCCGGCCTGCGCGGTGACGCCGCCACGGGCACGCTGACTTCGCCCGAGATGAAGCTGACGCATGCGCACCTCGGCTTCCTGGTCGCCGGGGGTAATCATCCCGGCAAGACCGCCGTCCAACTGTTGGTCGGCGGCAAGGTCGTGCGCGAAGCGACCGGTGCGAACGACCTGACCCTGCGTGAGACCGTGTGGGACATCTCTGAATTCAAGGGCAAGACCGGTGTCATCCGCATCGTCGACGAGCATGTCGGCGCCTGGGGCTTCATCGCCGCCGACCATTTCGTCTTTTCGACCGAAGCCAAGCCGGCCCTCCCTAAGGGCGGCCGCCCGAAGCCGAAGGCCGACAGCAGCCTCGTGCGTGTGGCCGGCGAAGGCAGCGCGGCGCTCGTCCCTGGCGCCACCTTCAAGACGACCGCCGACCGCAAGGTCACCGGCGTCACCTCGCCGACCGCGATCGGCTTCGGCAACGACGGCTCCGTCTACGTCGCCGA
>JAUMEU010000110.1:0-4082 GCA_032120295.1 Opitutales bacterium
CGGCGGGCGCTGATGTCCAGGCGGTCGGGCAGGTTCTTGACCTCGTTGTAGTAGGCGAGGAAGCGTCCGACCTCGAGGTCGTTGCGCTGCAGGTAGCCGGACCAGTCGGCCTCGCCCCAAGAGGCGTTGCCGGAACCGTCGAAGTCGCCCTGGGGTTGGTCGCCATCGTCCATAGGGTCCATCATTGGGTGCTTTCCCCCCGTTGCAAACCCCTTGTGGCGAAAATGCCTTGTCCCGACCGCCCCGAACGTGGCTAATCTGGCATGGCCTTGGCCCTTCCTGACCTTACCGCTGCCCTGTCGACCGGTCGCGACCTCGCCCCCGCGGAGGCCGCCGCCGCCGCCTTGGCGATGGCTGACGCCACGGTCACGGATGCGGCCAAGGCCGCCTTCCTGCTCGCCCTGGCGCGCAAGGGGGAGACGGCCGCGGAGGTCACGGGCTTCGCGCGCGTTTACCGCGACCTCGCCCGAAGCACCGACTTCGGGGACTGGCCGGCGAAGTCGATCGACATCGTGGGCACGGGCGGCGATCGCTCCGGTAGTTTCAATATCTCGTCCGCCAGCGCGCTCATCGTCGCCGCGGCCGGCGTGCCGGTGCTCAAGCACGGCAACCGTTCGATCACTTCGAAATCCGGCAGCGCGGATTTCCTCGCGGGCCTGGGCGTGGTGCTTGAAGCCTCGGACGAACAGCTGCTGCGCGGCCTGCGCGAGGCGGACTTCTGCTACCTCTACGCGCCGGCCTTCCATCCGGCTTTCAAGGCCGTCCTCGGCGTGCGCAAGCAGCTCGCCGAAAGCGGCACCAAGACGGTCTTCAACGTCCTCGGTCCGCTGATCAATCCGGCCCGGCCGGCCTACATGGTCGTGGGCGTCTACGACGAACGCTGGGTCGAGCCGCTCGCCGCGACGCTCGGTGAGCTCGGCGTGAAGCGCGGCCTCGTCACGCATGCCCGCGCGGGCGGCGGCATGGACGAGATCACCACGGCCGGCGAAGTGCGCGTGCGTGGCTGCGGCGAACTCGCTTCGGTCGACGCGGTCTGGCTGCCGGGTGACTTCGGTTTCAAGACCTGCGCGGTCGCCGACCTGCGCGGAGGCACGCCCGAGGAGAACATCGCGATGTTCAGCGACCTGCTCGTGGGCGGCGTCTCCGACGGACTCATGGACACCCTTTGTCTCAGCGCCGGCACGGCCTTGTGGGTCGCGGGCCGTTCGGCTGATCCCACTGCCGGCGCTAAGCGGGCGCGCGAGATCATCCTCGGCGGCGAGCTGCGCGAGGAAGCGCGTCGCCTGCGCGAAGCTTTCCGCGTCGCCTGATCAGCGGCCGAGCAGCAGCGCGAGCGTGCGTTCGGTCGCACCGCGGTTGCCTTGATGCCAGGCCGAGCCGTTGCGGCCCATCTCGCGCCGTTCACGTTCGTCGGCGCACAGGGTCCTGATTTTTCCGCCCAGCGAGTCGCCGTCTTCGGCCCGCGAAGCCGCCTTGGCTTTCTCGAGACCGCGGCAGATGTCGCGGAAATTCGTCATGCGCGGCCCGTAGACGAGGGCGACGCCGGCGGCGGCGCATTCGATGGGCGTCTGGCCGCCTTCGTGCGGCGCGAGGCTCTTGCCGCAGAAGGCGAGGTCGGCCGCGCGGGTGAGGCGGCGCAGTTCGCCGGTGGTATCGGCCAGGTGCACGATCGTACCGTCAGGCGCGACGGGCCCGCCGGAAGAGCGCTGGTGCCAGTCGAGGCCGCTGGCGCTGACTTCCGCGGCGACTTCGGCGCGGCGTTCGGAGTGACGCGGGACGAGCAGGAGGCGGACATCCGTGCCGGCCGCGCGCAGCTCGCGGACAAAGCGGAGCAGCAAGGCTTCTTCACCTTTCCAAGTGGAGGAGCCGAGCAGCACGACGGTGCGAGGATCGGCGCCGAAGCCGAGTTCCGCGCGGAGTCGCGCGCGTTCGTCGGCGGACATCGGCGCATCGCTCGCGACGTCGAACTTGATGTTGCCGGTGAGCGAGGCTTCGAAGCCCAGCGCGCGGAAGCGGCGCACGTCATCCTCGCTGCCGGCGGCGATCAGTCGGAAGTGGCCGAGGACGTAGCGGGAAAGATTTCGGAAGCGTTGGTGGCGGGCGAAGGACTTGTCGGAGATGCGTCCGTTGATGAGATAGGCTGGGACGCCCCGGGCACGCGCTTGGGCGAGGTGCTCCGGCCAGAGTTCGCCTTCGACCAGGATGACGACGTCCGGGCGGATGCGGCGCCAGGCGAGAGCGCTGCAGGGCCAGAGGTCAGCGGGGAAGATGCCGATAGTCTGGGCCACGTCGGCGTACCTTTCCTTGGCGAGCCGGTAGCCGGTGCTCGTCGTGGTCGTGAGGATGATCTCCGCTTCCCCGGTGGCCTGCAGCTCGCGGAGGAGGGGGCCGATGGCCTCGATTTCGCCTACGGAGACCGCCTGGAGCCAGAAACGGCGTTTTCCGGGGGTCCTAGGACCCTGCGTAGGGAAGAAGCCGAACCTTTGGCTGAAACCGGCGCCATAGCCCCCGCGGCGGAGCATCCGCCAGAAATAGTAGGGAAGGGCCGGGATCAGCAGCAGCGGGAAGAGTATCCGGTAGGCCCAAGACATCGCGTTGCGCCGACCCTGCCGAGGCGGGCTTCCCATGTCAGTTCCAAAGGAGCCCCTTTGGGTTGATTTTCCCGCTTGCCCCGGGCGGGCAGGGGTGTTTGAACCCACTTTCCACCGTTTGAAGCGACCGCCGATCGCCTCGGACATAAAACCAAAAACCTAGTCAGTCCACCCTGATCCAATGTCCCCTCCTTCGGCAGGAAAAGGGATACGGAGCCAAAACCTACCATGAACATCACAGTCAAAGACCTCCTCGATGCCGGCGTCCACTTCGGACACCAGACCCGTCGCTGGAATCCCCGCAGCCGTCCGTACATCTTCGACCACCGCAACGGCGTGTCGATCATCGACCTCGAGAAGACGCACGCGTGCCTCGCCGCCGCCGCCGCCTTCATCGAAGACACCGCCGCCAAGGGCAAGGAAGTGCTCTTCGTCGCGACCAAGCCCCAGGCGCAGGAAGTCGTCCGCCAGGCCGCCAAGTCGACCGGCATGCCCTTCGCCGTGAACCGCTGGCTCGGCGGTACGCTCACCAACTTCGCTACCATCAAGCGCTCCCTCGACAAGTACCGCACCTACCTCCGCATGGAGCAGGACGGTTCCCTCGCCAAGATGCACAAGAAGGAAGCCGCTGCCGTGAAGCGCGAGATGTCGCGTATGAACCGCAACTTCGAAGGCCTCCTCGAATACCGCGAACTCCCTTCCGCGATGATCGTCGTCGACACGAAGCTCGAAGAGATCGCGGTCAACGAAGCCGTCCGCCTCGGCATCCCCGTGGTCGGCCTCTGCGACTCTAATTCCGACCCGACCCTCCTCAAGTTCCCCGTCCCGGGCAACGACGACGCCGCTAAGTCCATTCGCCTGGTGGTCGAAGTCCTCACCCAGGCCGTCCAGACCGGTCTCTCCCGCCGCAAGGCCGTGACCCAGGACCGCAAGACCGTGACCCCTGTCGCCCGCCAGGACGCCGGCGAGTCCGTCCAGCCCGAGGTACAGATCTCGGAAGAGCTCCTGAAGGCCAACGAAGGTTCGGAAGCCGTCGAAGGCGCCGCTCCGGCGAAGCGCCCGGCTCCTCGTAAGTCCAAGTAATCCGACCATGTCCGCTATCACCGCCCAGACGGTCAACGATCTGCGCCAGCGTACCGGCGCGGGTCTGATGGATTGCAAGAAGGCCCTCACCGAGGCCGCCGGCGACATGGAGAAGGCCGTCGAGATCCTCCGCATCAAGGGTGTCGCCACCCGCAACAAGAAGGCCGACCGTAAGGCGAGCGAGGGCATCCTCGCCGTCAACGTGTCCGCCGACGGACGCGCCGCGACCCTCCTCGAGCTGAATTGCGAGACGGACTTCGTCGCCAAGAACGAGGCCTTCATCGCGCTCGCCAAGGAGCTCGTGGGCCAGGCCGCCGCCAACGGCGCCGATGGTCTCCTCGAGCAGCCTTACCACGCCGACCAGTCCCGTAAGGTGAACGATTACCTCAATGATCAGGTGCTCAAGAT
>JAUMEU010000111.1:0-3257 GCA_032120295.1 Opitutales bacterium
AAGGCGTCGCGCTCAACCTCGCCGAGGACACCGTCGGCTGCGTCATCATGGGCGATATCTCCAGCCTCAAGGAAGGCATGGAAGCCAAGACCACCGGTCGCCTCCTCTCCATCCCCGTCGGCAAGGGTCTCCTCGGTCGCGTCGTCGACGCCCTCGGCAACCCGCTCGACGGCAAGGGCCCCATCGACTCCAGCGAACGCTACCCGGTCGAGAAGATCGCTCCGGGCATCATCCCCCGCAAGTCCGTCGACCAGCCGATGCAGACCGGCATCATGGCCATCGACGCCATGATCCCGATCGGCCGCGGCCAGCGCGAACTCATCATCGGTGACCGCGCCACGGGCAAGACCACCATCGCGATCGACACGATCATCAATCAGGCCAACGCCAACCGCGTCGGCCTCGCCTCTGGTGACGCCAACTTCCGCCCGGTGTACTCGATCTACGTCGCCATCGGCACGAAGAACTCCTCCATCGCCCGCACCATCGGCACCCTCGAAAAGGCCGGCGCCATGGAATTCACCGTCGTCGTCGCCGCCTCGGCCGCGGACAACGCCGCCAACCAGGTCTTCGCGCCTTTCTCCGGCACCGCCGTCGGCGAGTGGTTCATGGAGAACGGACACGACGCGCTCATCGTCTACGATGACCTTTCGAAGCACGCCGCCGCCTACCGCCAGATCTCGCTGATCCTGAAGCGTCCGTCCGGCCGCGAAGCCTACCCGGGCGACGTGTTCTACCTCCACTCCCGCCTCCTCGAGCGCTCCGCCCGTCTCGCCGGCAAGGGCTCGCTCACCGCGCTGCCGATCATCGAGACGCAGGCCGGCGACGTGTCCGCGTACATCCCGACCAACGTGATCTCGATCACCGATGGCCAGGTGTTCCTCCAGACCGACCTCTTCAACCAGGGTATCCGCCCCGCCGTTTCCGTGGGTCTCTCCGTCTCGCGCGTCGGTTCCGCCGCGCAGATCAAGGCCTTCAAGCAGGTCGCCGGCAAGGTGAAGGGCGAGCTCGCCAACTACCGCGAACTCGCGGCCTTCGCGCAGTTCGGCTCCGACCTCGACGAGAAGACCAAGGCGATCCTCGATAAGGGCGACCGCTTCGTCGAACTCTTCAAGCAGCCCCCCACCGCCCCGAAGTCCGCCGAGATCCAGTGCGGCATCATCTGGGCGATGCAGAACGGCTTCTTCAACGACATGCCGGTGAAGTCGGTGCAAGCCGCCGCCGCTTCCCTCCAGACGCACCTCGAGACCGCCAAGCCGGGCATCCTCGCCAAGATCCGCCTCGGCAACAAGATCGAGAAGGACGGCGAAGCCGAGCTGAAGTCCGCCTGCGAAACGTGGCGCCGCAGCTTCAAGGCCTGAGCCTGATCGGTCCTTTCTTCCACTTAAACACCGCCCCGCCACATGCCTAAGGGACTCCGCGAGATCCGTAACCGCATCAAATCGGTCAAGAGCACCGGCCAGATCACCCGGGCCATGCAGCTCGTGGCGTCGTCGAAGATGAAGCGGGCGCAGGACGCCGCCCGCGCGGGCCGGGCTTACGCCGAACTCCTCGGCGAGATCCTCGATACCGCGCAGGCCAAGGTCGGCGAGTTCTCCCACCCGCTCCTCACCAAGCGCGACGTCAAAGTCCGCGGCATCCTGCTCGTCACCCCCGACAAGGGCATGGCGGGCGCCCTCAACGGCAACTTGGTCCGCCTCGCCGCCGACCAGAAAGACGCCGTGTTCGTGTGCATCGGCCGCAAGGGCGCGCAAGCCCTCGCGCGCTCCGGCCGTAAAGTGCTCGCCGATTTCCCGGTTTCGGATCGCGCCAATTTCTCGGAAATCCGCCCGGCGGCCGAGTATCTCCTGAAGGCTTTTTCCGAAGGCGCCGTCGACACCGTCGAAGTCCTCTTCGCCCACTTCAAGAATACGATGGTGCAGGCCCCGCGCGTGCAGCAGTTGCTCCCGGCCGACAGCCTCGCCACCCAAGCCCGCGAATTCCGCGCCAAACTCGGCCTGCCCGAGCCGAAGCTCGAAGAAGACGAGCGGGACATGCTCTTCGAACCCTCGCCTGCCGACATCCTCGGCCAGCTCCCCGCCCTCTTTTTCAAGCAGGCCGTCCATCAGGCCGTCTTGGAGTCCAAGGCTTCGGAGTTCAGCGCGCGCATGGTCGCCATGAAGGCCGCCACCGACAACGCCAAGAAGATCGGCGCCGCCCTCTCCCTCGAATACAACAAGGCCCGCCAAGCCGCGATCACCCAGGAAATCCTGGAACTCACCGCGGGCGCCGCCGCCCAGTAATTTCCTCCTCCCACTTCTACCAATATCATGAGCACTAAAGGAACGATCACCCAGGTCCTCGGCGCCGTCGTCGACGTCCAATTTCCCGCCGACAAGGTCCCCGAGATCTACAACGCGATCCAGATCGACTATAAGGTCGAAGGCAAGGACACCCGCCTGATCCTCGAAGTCCAGCAGCACCTCGGCAACGGCCTCGTCCGCGCCGTGGCGATGACGACCACCGAAGGCCTCGTGCGCGGCGGCGAAGCCGTCGACACCGGCGCGCCGATCACCGTGCCTGTCGGCAACGGCGTCCTCGGCCGCATCTTCAACGTCACCGGCGACGCCGTCGACGAACGCGGTCCGGTCGAGCACACCAAGCGCTACCCGATCCATCGCCAGCCCCCGCCCCTCACCGAGCAGTCCACCTCGGCCGAACTTCTCGGCACGGGCATCAAGGTCATCGACCTGATCTGTCCCTTCGTCAAGGGCGGCAAGGTCGGCGCCTTCGGCGGCGCCGGCGTCGGCAAGACCGTCGTCATCATGGAGCTGATCAACAACATCGCGATGAAGCAGGGCGGTTTCTCCGTCTTCGCCGGCGTCGGCGAGCGCTCCCGCGAAGGCAATGACCTCTACCACGAAATGTCCGAAGCGGGCGTCATCGACCAGAAGGATCTCTCGAAGTCCAAGGTGGCCCTCGTGTACGGCCAGATGAACGAACCGCCCGGCGCCCGTATGCGCGTCGCCCTCTCGGCCCTCGCGATGGCCGAATACTTCCGCGACGAGCAGAACCGCGACGTGCTCCTCTTCGTCGACAACGTCTTCCGCTTCTCGCAGGCCGGCTCCGAAGTGTCCGCGCTCCTCGGTCGCTCGCCTTCGGCGGTGGGTTACCAGCCGACCCTCGCCTCCGAAATGGGCAACCTCCAGGAACGCATCACCTCCACCAAGAAGGGTTCGATCACGTCCTTCCAGGCGGTGTACGTCCCGGCGGACGAC
>JAUMEU010000112.1:0-2814 GCA_032120295.1 Opitutales bacterium
CCGCCCGCCTCAGAACGGGCGGTGACTGTTTACGCTTCGCCAACCGGCTCTTCAAGTCGGCCGGCGTCGCGCACGGCCAAGGCTTCGTGAACGCCGAGGAAGAATCCCTCACGCTCATGGGCCACGCCACGGGCCTCGCCTGGGAGCAGCTCCCTGCCTGCTTCGAACGCGCCCTGACGGCCAAGGAGAAGGCCGCCTTCCTCGCGCTCCTGGAGCGCCGCGTCTTCGACCGCGTGCCCACCGGCTACCTCGTCGGCGAAGCCTGGCTCGGCGGCCTCCGCTTCCGCGTCGACGAACGCGTGATCATCCCGCGCTCCTATTTCGTCGAGCTCATCCCCGAGGCCATCCCGCAGTGGCTGCCGCCGGCCGCCCGGGTGACCGACGTCGCCGACGTCTGCACGGGCTCCGGCTGCCTCGCCATCCTGCTCGCGAAACGCTTCCCGAAGGCGCACGTGCACGCCACCGACCTCTCGGCGCAAGCGCTTGAGGTCGCGGCCTTGAACGTCGCCGACCACAAGCTGGCGAAGCGCATCACGCTGCACGAGACGGACACGATGACGGCGCTCACCAAGGACCCGAAGTTCGACCTGATCCTCAGCAACCCGCCTTACGAACCCGAAGGCATCTACCGACGCCTCCCCGCCGAATTCAAGAAGGAGCCGAAGGGCTCGCTGGTCTCGGGCAAGGACGGCCTCGGCGTCATCCGCAAACTGCTCGCGCAGGCACGCGCCGCGCTCAAGCCGCACGGCATCCTCGTGATCGAAGTCGGCGGGCTGCAGAAGGCGATGCACCGGGCCTGGCCGAAGCTGCCGATCATGTGGCTGCCCACGGCGGACGGCTCCGACTGCGTCTGCCTCATCCACGCCGCCGACCTCCGCCGCGCACTGCCGTCACCAGGCGCGCGGCGCGGGCGCTGATTCGAGCCGGTCCTGCGTCGCAGGCGGAAGCTTCGGGAAGAAATCCAGGCCCGTGAGTTCTTCGACGCGGCGGATGCTGACCACATAGCGGGTGAGCTCGGTGTCGCGCCACTTCTCCTCATGCGGGACGAGGTAAGCGATCGCGCGCAGGCCGCCGACATCCTCGTCATAATCCGAGATCACCATCCAGAAAGCCGTCGGCACCGGCACCCGGCCGACCTTCTTCGTCGACGGCGAAGCGAAGACCGGGCCGACTTGGACCCAGACGGTGCCGTAGCGCGCGACGTAACGCTTCATGATGCGCTGCTCCATGTCCTTCCAGAGGCCGGCGTTGAGGGCGTGCAGCTGCGGCACGATATTGCTGAGGAGGAAAGTCTCCTTCTGCGCCTCCCCGCCATAACAGACGGAGATCGCGTAGTTCGGCGCGAGATGCCCGCGATCATAGCCCGAGCGGACATATTCCGAGGTCGTCACGCGCGCGGCGGTGCGGGGGTCGGACCGGAAGGACGAAGGGCGCTCGAGATGGACGTCCTTGTAGGGGAAGACGCGATAGGAAGACCAGCGCGGCGCCGGCAGGCCGTCGTCATAGCCGACCGTGTAGCCGCGGCTGGGCAGACGCTTCAGGCCGAGGCGGTCGGCCGGCTCGCCATAGGGAGCCGTGGCCGCCGAGTCCGGCGGCGGTGCCAGGACCACGTCGCCGCGCACAGCCACGGTCTGGTCGGCCAGGCGATCGAGCGCGTCGACGACCGTACGCGGAGTCGTGCCGTCCTCGCGGACGACGTCCACCGCGTCGAGCACGCGCTGTTCGATGGCGACCTTCTGCGGACGCTCCGACAGGAAGTAGACGAGGGCCACCACGCCGGTCGCCACGAGGACGAGCAGGCAGACCCAACCGAGGAAACGGAGCAGGTTCCGAATCATGTCAGCGGGTCAGGTAATAGCACTGCCAGGCCCAATGGACCGCAAGCAGGAGGAAGAACATCACCCGCACCCGGCGCCCCTGGCCGGGCTCGACGAAGAAGCGCAGCCGCAGCGTATCGCGCCGTAGCCAGAAAGCCCCGGAGTAGACCGTCCAGAGGGTCGTCAACAAGATGACCAGGAAGAAACCGGGGTGATACAGGAAGGCCTGGCCGAAATCCAAGTGCACCAGATTGCGGGCGCAGCGCGTGCCGCCGCAGCCGAGGCACGGTAGGCCCGTCAGCTGGATGAAGACGCACTGCGGCAACTGGAGACCCGACAGGAACCAACCCCACGCGAAGACCGCGCCCGCGACGAAAGCCGCCGGCCAGACGAGCTCGTGGTTGAGCTCGCCCGGATAGGCAGGGCGGCGGATCAGGCGCAACACGGCTCAGCGCAAGCCGGCGCTGGGCATCAGGGCCGCAAGAAGGGAGAGCGGGGCCGCGCAACAACAGCAGCAAAGGACAAACCAGACGAAGCAGGAGATGCCGAACTGGACCCAAGGGTTCACGCCGGTCGCAGCGCCGAAAACACGGTAATAGAGGATGCAGGCAGGAATCAGCAACAGCAGGCCCAACGCCATCTGGGCTGCGAAATTGAAACCGAGCAACGGCAAGGGGGCCATGAGCACGACCAGCAGGGCCGCAGCCAGCAGCGCCGCCGAAACGGTCCGCTCGACCGGGACCTGGTAGCGGAAGATGCGCTGGCCGACCCAGTGCAAGAGGGCGAAGAAGGCGTAGACCAGCGGCGCTATCGCCAGACCCATGAACGCCCCGAAGACCGTCACCCAGACGGGCGCCGGCTCGGCCGACGCAAGTTGCTCCGCAGCCTTGCTCAATTCCGGGATATTCAGGTTGCGCAGCCACTCCGCCACCTGGGCGTTCTTATCGCCGTAGACGATGACGTCGACCAACTGGAACGGCAGCGAGATGGCCGCCGC
>JAUMEU010000113.1:0-2053 GCA_032120295.1 Opitutales bacterium
CCCCGCGCGACGGATCGTCAGCCACCGGCTGGAACTGAAGACCAAGGACGGATGGAAGGCGGACAGCTCGACGACGCTCATCCTGGGCGCGAGACGTCGCTTCGTGTTCGTGCTGCAGGAAGACAGCCCCCGGAGCCCGTTGCGGCGGGCGGCGGTGACCGACTTCGACCCGGAGCGTAATCTCGCCCCCTTGGAGCCGGTGCCGGTCAAAGCTGCGCCGCCGCTTCCCGATCCGCCAGCCAAGTGACGCGCGGCGCGAAGGCGCGAAGCGTCTGCCCGGGGTGGACGGAGGGATCGAATTCACCGCAGGCGATCTCGCGCAGGGCGGACGCCTTGCCGGCGCCGCCGACGAGCACGACGACCGATGCGCACTGCGCGAGGCCGGCTTCGGTGATGGTCAGGCGCCAGCCGCGGCCCGGCCACTCGGTCGCGACGAAGCGCGGGCCGGCGGCCTGACCGATGAGCGGGCATTGCGGCCAGAGCGAGGCGATGTGGCTGTCGTCGCCGAGACCGAGCACGCAGAGATCGAAGGCCTTGGCGGGCGAGCGCGCGTCCCAGGCGGCCTCGTAGGCGGCGGCGGCTTCGATCGGAGGGAGTTCGACCGGCCACGGGAAACGGCGGGCGGCGGGCACGCCAAGGGCGTCAAGCATGCCGCGGGCGGCATGGCCGAAGTTGGAATCATCGGACGAGAGCGGCACGCAACGCTCGTCGCTCACGTGCCAGTCGATGCGGGCCAGGGCCTCGGCCGTGAGCGCGCCCGTACGGACCACCCAGGCGTAGAAGGCCTTGGGCGTGGAACCGCCGCTGAGGCCGACGGAGGCCAGACCGCGGGCGGCGAGGGCGTTGATGCGACGGGCGAGCTCGGCGAACGATTCCTCGCGGGTGAGGATCTCGACCGTGCCGGCGGAAGTGGCGAGGGAGGACATGGGGCGGAAGATAGAGGGCCGGAGGACAAGAGGACAAGAGCGGCGTAGAGTATCGAGTATGGAGTATCGAGTATCGGGGGAGTGATTGCCTTGAGGGTGGGCTGACCGGCCCGGTCAGCCGCGGTTGAGCGAGGGCGCTCAACCCCACCCAAGACAGAGCTACATAACTCAAAGGGGAACCGGAGACCGGAGGATTGGCTGGGGGCATACACTTTCAGGCCTCGGGTCTCGGCAGTCAGGTACCAGGTACAGGTCCTCAGGTTCGGGTACAGGTTCAGGACCTGAATTTTACCCCGTACCAGTACCTGTAGCTGATCACCCGAACCAGAGACCCGAGGACCGAGACCTGGGACCTGGAAATGTCTCTCACGTTTGCACCTTTGCACAGGCCGTAGGCCGATTTGCACTTTTGCACCTAGGGCAGCACGCGGTGCTGCCCCTACCTGAACAAAAAGGGCGTCCTTGCGGACGCCCCTCGTTTTTCCGGCCCTCTGGTCAACGGGGCCTCTGGTCCTCGCTGTTATCTTACTGGCAGGCCTCGCAGGTGCCACCGTTGCGCATGGCCTCGATGGAGCACGCGTTCTTCTCGGCCTCGGTGTATTCCTTCTTCTCGGCCTTGGGAGCCTTCTCGACCGTGGCCTTCTCGATGTTGGAGGCGCCGAGGGTGCGGAGGTAGTAGGTGGTCTTGAGACCGGTGCGCCAGGCGTACTGGTACATGTGCGAGAGCATCTTGAGGTCCGGCGTCGGGAGGAAGAGGTTCAGCGACTGGGCCTGGTCGATCCACTTCTGACGACGGGCGGCGGCGTCGATGAGCCACTTGTTCTCGATGGTGAAGGCCGTCAGGTACTTGTCCTTGATGGCCTGCGGGATCTCCGGGATGTCCTTGAGCTCGCCGTCGAAGTACTTCACCTGCTGCATCATCTCCTGGCTCCAGAGGCCCAGCTTCTTGAGGTCGCGCACCAGGTAGCCGTTGAGTTCGGTGAACTCGCCGGACAGGTTGCTCTTCACGAAGAGGTTCTTGTAGGCCGGCTCGATGCAAGGCGAGCTGCCGACGATGTTGGAGATCGTGGCGGTCGGGGCGATGGCGAGCACGTTGGAGTTGCGCATGCCGCTCCGGGCGATCTTGG
>JAUMEU010000114.1:0-8211 GCA_032120295.1 Opitutales bacterium
CCACTTGATGCGCTGGTCCATCAAGTGGGGAGGCGACACCCTGATGGATCTCTCCACCGGCAAGAACATCCACCAGACCCGCGAGTGGATCCTGCGCAACTGCCCCGTCCCGGTCGGGACCGTGCCGATCTATCAGGCGCTCGAGAAGGTCAACGGCCGCGCCGAAGACCTCACCTGGGAGATCTTCCGCGACACCCTCATCGAGCAGGCCGAGCAGGGCGTCGACTATTTCACGATCCACGCCGGCGTCCGCCTGGCCTACATCCCGCTGACCGCCCGTCGCGTCACCGGCATCGTCTCCCGCGGGGGTTCGATCATGGCCAAGTGGTGCCTCTCGCACCACAAGGAGAATTTCCTCTACACCCACTGGGACGACATCTGCGACATCATGGCCGCCTATGACGTCAGCTTCTCGATCGGCGACGGCCTCCGTCCCGGCTCGATCGCCGACGCCAATGACGACGCCCAGTTCGCCGAACTGAAGACGCAGGGTGAGCTCACCACGCGCGCCTGGGAGCGCGGCGTGCAGGTCATGAACGAAGGCCCCGGCCACGTGCCGATGCACATGATCAAGGAGAACATGGACAAGCAGCTGGAGTGGTGCCACGAGGCCCCGTTCTACACGCTCGGGCCGCTCACCACCGACATCGCCCCGGGCTATGACCACATCACGTCCGCCATCGGCGCCGCGATGATCGGCTGGTATGGCACCGCGATGCTCTGCTATGTCACGCCGAAGGAACACCTCGGCCTGCCGAACAAGAACGACGTCCGCGAGGGCGTCATCGCCTACAAGATCGCCGCCCACGCCGCCGACCTGGCCAAGGGCCACCCCGCCGCGCAGATCCGCGACAACGCGCTCTCCAAGGCCCGCTTCGAGTTCCGCTGGCCCGACCAGTTCGCCCTGGCCCTCGACCCCGAGCGCGCCCAGGAATACCACGACGAGACCCTCCCGCAGGAGTCCGCCAAGACCGCCCACTTCTGCTCGATGTGTGGCCCGAACTTCTGTTCGATGCGCATCTCCGACGATATCCGTAAGTTCGCCGACGCCCAGGGCGTCTCCGAAGCCGAGGCGCTCGCCAAGGGCATGGAAGAGAAGTCCAAGGAATTCCGCGAAAAAGGCGGGGAGATCTACCAGTAACCAATATCGGGTATCAGCGGTTAGCGGTAAGCGGTTGGCGGTTGGGAGATAATCCTAGCACCTGCCTCTGACCGCCTCCTATTTGTCTCATCTAACCGCCAACCGCTAACCGCTGACCGCTTTGTCTTCCTCGAAACAATCCTCCACCGCCTGGTACGACTCCCCGTTGTACTACGACATGGTGTATGCGGACTATACGCCGAAGGAGACGCGCTTCATCGAGGGGATCATGAAGAAGCATGGTCCGAAGCTCGACGGGCCGATGCGCGTGTTCGAGCCGGCCTGCGGTTCCGGCCGCCTGCTCGAGTCGCTCGCCGCCCGCGGCCATGTCGTCCATGGTTTCGACCTGAACAAGCATCAGGTCGCCTTCGCGAAGAGCCGCCTCAAGGCCAGGGGGCTGAAGGGCAGGGTGTGGCGCGACCGACTACAGGATTTCAAGGTTCCCAAGGGCGCCCGTTACGACGTCGCTCACTGCTTCGTCAGCACCTTCAAGTATGTCGATAGCGAAGCCGGCGCGGTCAGCTCGCTGCGTCGCATGGCGGCGTCCCTGCGTCCGGGCGGCCTGCTGCTGCTCGGCCTGCACCTGACTGATTATAAGAATAGCCCGCCCGACCATGAGCGCTGGATCGGCCGCAAGCCGGGCATCCGCGTAGTGAGCGATACTTGGTCCGCCCCGGCCGACCGTAAATCCCGCACCGAGGCCATGCGTACCCGCATGCGCATCACCGAGAAGGGCAAGACCCGGGTCGAGGAGACCCTCTGGGATTTCCGGACTTATTCTCCGGCGGAGTTGAAGACCCTTTTGGCCAAGGTGCCCTCGCTAAGCCTCGTCGCCTGCCACGATTTCCATTACGACCTTACGTCGGCCCGGAAGATCGACCTAGCCTACTCGGACGTGCTGTTGGTTTTAAGACAGGGTTAAAGTGATTAATTTAATTAAACAGATACGGTCTTTCGTTACCTCTTCTTGGGGAGTAATTTGCAAGAAGGATGTCCTCCGCTTTTAACAAGAAAACCATTCCTGAACAGTTCGCAGATAAGCTCATGGCCGACATCCTCGAGAACAAGTTCGGGGCGATGCTGCCTTCGGTCCGCGAGCTCGTCGTCCGCTATGGCCTGAATATCGTCTCGATCCACAAAGGCATCACCTCACTTGTCCGCCGTGGCGTCTTGCGGAACAACGGTCCCCGCCGTCGTCTGACCATTATCGCTCATCCCGTCGCGAAAGCCGACTGCGCTTGCGGGTCATCCGCCACCCCTTGCTGCCAGCCGCTCATCTTCCTGGGAGCTGATCCGTCGGAGATCAATTCCACCCTCATGATGGCGACGCATGATATCGTGCAGGCCTGCCGTGACAAAGGGGGCGTCTGTGTGACGGTCATCCTGTCCGGCCTGAGCGGGAAGGCCAGGGCCGCCGCGATCAAGGCGGCGATGATCGAGCATAAGCCTTCGCATGTGCTTTTGTTTTACTGCGATCAGGAGGACTACGACTTGGTCGCGTCTCGCTCGGAGAAGGTCGCGATCCTGGGCGGCATCATCACTTCCCGGAAGGCGGTCCGCCTGTCGGCTGACTTGGCGATGCTCTCCGTCGCGGCTTTCGAAGACCTCGTCCAGCTGGGCCATCGTAAGTTGAGGCTGGTCAAACTGGGGCGGGAAGGGACGCCCGAGGCCAAGCGTCGCCTCAAGGCCTTTTCCTTGGACCGCGGGGTGGATGCTCAAGCGATCTACGGAGGAGAACTGAACATCACTTCGATGAAGCGCACCTTGGAGTCTTCGCTCAAAGCCGGAGTGACGGCCTTCGCTTTTCCTCGTCCGGAAGACTTCGTCCTCGCGAGCGCCTACCTTGAGATCGCCGGCGTGAAGGTTCCGAAGGACGTCTCCGTTGTCTTGCTGCTCAGCGGCCCGTACGACATCATGCAGGCCGTCAAGCCGGCGCATTTCAAGATCGGCAAGGAAGCCATCATCTCATTGGTGCTGGGCTGGTTCGAGTTCGGTGAGAACCGCTCGGAACGCATCACCCGTGAATCGATGCGGACCTATGTCCGCGGTCTCACGGTCGGCCCGTCCAGTAAGGTCAATTAACCCCTGTTTCGCCGGAGGAACGAGCGGACGCGTCCTGCATCGGCCGGGACGGTTCGTTCTTTTCTTTCAGGACGCTGGTCTGGCTTTCCCGCGTCGGACCAGGACGGCTCCGGCTCAGATCCGCTTCATCACCGACTTCGCGATCCCCTGGATCGTGAGCGAGTTGGTGGGGATGAGGTCAGGGTAGTTCTGATTCTCAGCCTTAAGGTAGACCTTGGAGCCCTGCTTGATGAGGCGCTTGAGGGTCGTCTCGCCGTCGATGAGCGCGGCGACGATATCACCATGCTTGGGCGTGCCGGGCTCGACGATGACGGTGTCGCCGTCGTTGATATCGGCGTCGATCATCGAGTCACCGCGGACGCGGAGGGCGAAAGCTTCGGGGGCACGACGACGGGCGCTGGGCGAGAGGGGGACCTGCATCGAATCCAGGACGCCGGAGGACTCGGTGTAGTCGGGGAAGCCGGCGGCGATGGCGCCGGCGAACTTGACGTTCTCGAAGGCGATGGCGTCGTCGCCGGGGCCTTCGTAGCGGATGACGGTCTCCGAGGTGTCGCTGAGGACTTCGGGGACGATCTTGTAGGCACGGGCGGCGCCCGGGATGCGCTGGAGGACGCCCTTGCGCTCGAGGGCCTGGAGATGACCATAGACGCCGTTGGTGGACGCGAAGCGGAACTTGGCCTGGATGTCGCGGATGCTCGGCCAGTAGGAGTGCTCGGCGACGTGGGCTTTCATGTAGTCGAGGATGGCCCGCTGCTTCTTGGTCAGTTCTTCCATAGTGAACGCATGTTCGATGAAAACTTGTTCACTGTCAAGCCGACAGGCCAAAAGGCCATATAATCGTCAAAATCCGCCGAACCGGGCCTCGAATTCGGCCACCGTCCGCTCCATCCCGGGGTAGGAACGGGCGGCGATCGCCAGGGACTGCTCGCGGATGGCCTTGGGCAGCCCCCAGAGGGCCTGGCTGACCGAGCCGGTGATGGCGGCCAGGGTGTCGGCGTCCCCGCGGATGGAGGCGGCGAAGCGGACCGCGGATTCGTAGTCGGCCGTACCGACGGCAATGGCCAGGCACTCGGGCACGCACCCTTGGCAGGTCTCGTTGTAGGTATGGGTCTTCCGGATGACCTCGAGGTCGGGCAAGGGGCCGTAGAAGCTTTCGGCGACCGCGCGGACGGCGGCGGGGTTCCGATACTTGCGGGCGGTCCAGATCGCCGCGGCGACGGCTTGGGCTCCCTTGATGCCTTCGGGGTGGGCGTGGGAGGGGCGGGCGCTGAGCGTCGCGTGCTCGAGCACGGTCTCCAAGTCGTCGAACGCCCAGGCCACGGGTGAGACGCGCATCGCGGAGCCGTTGCCGAAGGAGTTACGCTCGCCTTTGGCTCCGTCGTAGACCCAGGCGCTGAAGCCTCCGCCGAAGGCCGCGGGCAGGGTGGCGTGCTGGCAGTTCTTCTCGTAATAGCCGAGCATGCCGACGAGCCGCGGCTTGAAGTCGTTCTCGCCGCGGAGGATCGTCTCGGCGACCGCCCAGGTGAGCAGGGAGTCGTCGGTAGGGCAGGACTTCTCGGCGAAGAGGGGGAAGCCCGCGTCTTCGTTGCGGCTGAATTCGTGGACGGACCCGATGATGTCGCCGGCGATGGCTCCGAGCATCCGGGCAAGTTGCCCGCCGGGGCGGGGGCTTCCAGACAAATTGTCCGGTCGGTGCGTCATAGCGCCCGGCGGTCATGCGGGACTTCCGTCATATCGGAAGATATCACGATTATCTGCGCCCGAGGTGCGCCGAAGATTGCGACCAACGCCGGCTTTGCTTGTCTCATCCTCAACCCCATGCCCCTCCGTCTGTACTTGTTCTGGTGCTTCGCCGCGCTGGCCGTCGCGTGCGCCTCCGCGCAATCCCTCGCGCCGATCCCGTCGTCCGCCGCCCGCCCGCCCGTCGCGTCCGACTTCTGGCTCCGGACCTGGGTCAAGGTGGACGATTCGTTCTTCACCAAGCACGAGCGCAATCTATTCGAGGAATCGGTCGGCCTGCATTTCCGCGACCTCGAGGGCGCGCACGAGCTCTTCGTCAACGGCGTGAAGGTCGGCGCCGGCGGCACGTTCGCGCCCGGCTACAAAAGCGCCCGGAAGGAAGTCTTCCGCCATAAGGTCCCGGTGGGCACGCTCAAGAAGGGCGAGTGGAACGAGGTCGTCTTCCGCGTCCGGCAGCCCGAGGGGAAGGGCGGCTTCTTCGGCGAGGCGCCGTTCATCATGAACTACTTCATGGAGTGCGTGCTCGAGGGCGCGTGGGAATATTCCGCGACGCCGTTGGTCCCCGGCCCGGCGCTCAAGGTCCAGCCGGCCTCCTCCTCTTTCGCGAAGTTCCGCGAATCGAACCGCGTCCTCGGCCGCGCCGAGCAGTTCCATGGCCCCGCGCTCTCGCCGGCCGAGGCTTATGCCAAGATGCGTGCGACGCCGGATCTGGCGGTCGATTTCCTGCTATCCGAGCCGCAGATCGCCCAGCCGACGCACTTCAGCTTCGACACCCGCGGCCGCCTCTGGGTCACGCAGTATCGGCAGTATCCTTACCCGGCCGGCGTGAACATGATCAGCCGCGACAAGTATTATCGCTCGCACTACGACCGCGTCCCCCCGGCTCCGCCCCATCACGATAAGGGGGCCGACATCGTCTCGATCCATGAATCGACGAAGCACGACGGCGTCTACGACAAGCATACGGTCTTCCAGGACGGTCTTAACATGGCCAACTCCGCCGTGCGCGCCAACGGCGGCGTCTGGGTGATGAATCCGCCTTACCTGCTGTTCTATCCCGATGCCAACGGTGACGATGTCCCCGACGGCCCGCCGGTGGTGCATCTCTCGGGGTTCGGACTCGAGGACACGCACTCGGTGGGCAACGGTATCATCCTGGGCCCGGATGGTTGGCTCTACGGCGTGCATGGCAGCACGTCGTCCTCACGCGTCGTGCGTCCGGGCTTCGATTCCGCCGACGCCGCTCCGGTCCATTTCGAAGGCTGCATGGTTTGGCGCTACCACCCGAAGACGCGCGAGTATGACATCTTCAGCGAGGGCTCGGGCAATCCCTTCGGGCTCGAGTTCGACGGCGACGGCCGGATGTATTCCGGCCACAACGGCGGCAATACGCGTGGCTGGCACTACGTCCAGGGCGGCATCTATCTCAAGCAAGGCGTCGACCCCGGCAAGTTCGGCCCTGCGCGGACGCCCTACACCTTCGGCCAGCTCCCGATCCTCGGCACGCTCACCAAGGTCCCGCGCTTCGCCCACTTCGGGTCCTTCATCGAAGGTACGGCCATGCCTGCGAAATATCAGGGCCACCTGTTCTCCCTCGATCCGCTCCACAATACCGTCACCGACTCCGAGCGCATCCCGCAGGGCGCGACGTATGTGACGACCGACAAGGGCATCGCCATGTGGTCCGAGGACGTGGGGTTCCGGCCGCTCTACAGCGCCAACGCCCCCGACGGCTCGCTCTTCGTGTCCGACATGTATGAATATTACATCGCGCACGGTCAGCACTACCAGAACCAGATCGATCCCACGACGGGCCGCCTCTACCGCCTCCGCGACAAGGATGCCAAGCTCGAGACCGATACGAATCTCGAAGGCAAGACGACCGCCCAGCTCGTAGCCTTGCTCGGTCACCCTAATAAGTTCCACCGCACGGCCTCGTTGCAGCTGTTGGCTGAACGTCGCGATCCGGCGGCGCTCCCGCTGCTCGACGCGTTGCTCGCGGCCGACAAGGGTCGGGGAGCCCTCGGCGCGCTCTGGTCTCTCTATCAGGCCGACGCGCTCACCGATGCGCGTGCCGTCGCTGCGCTGACCCATGCCTACGCTCCGGTTCGTTTCTGGGCCACGCGTTTCTTGGGCGACAAGTATGGCGTGAACCGTGGCCTCGGCGTCCCCGGTGTCGGTGCCAAGGGGGCTCGCGACCTGCCCGCCGATGTCTTCGCCGCGGTGCTCGCGCGCGCTCTCGCCGAGCCCGATGCCGAGGTCCGTTCCCAGTTCGCGTCTTCGGCCCGTCGTCTGCCGACCGGCCAGATGCTCACGCTGGTCGCGGCGCTCGCCATGCGGGACGAGGATGCGCAGGACGCCTATATTCCTTTGCTGCTCTGGTTCGCCTTGGAATCCCATGTGAGCCTTGACCGTGACGCCGTCGTCGGCCTGCTCCGCGACCGCGCCTTGTGGGAGCGTCCGCTGGTGCAGCAGCATCTGCTGCCTCGCCTGATGCGCCGCTTCGCCACCGAAGGACGCCGGGCCGACCTCCTGGTCTGCGCCCAGCTGCTGCGGCTCGCCCCGACGCCGGCGCTTATCGTGCCCTTGATGAAGGGCTTCGAGGAAGCCTACCGCGGACGAGAACTCGCCGGTCTGCCCGACGAACTGCTCCAAGCCCTGGCCGCCTCAGGCAAGGCGCCGCTGATCCTGCGCGTTCGTCAGGGCGACGACGCCGCGATCAAGGAATCGTTGGCGCTCATCGCGAACCAGAAAGCGGACGCGACCGAACGGCTGAACCAGGTCAGGGTCTTCGGCGAAGTGCGCCACCCCGAGGCGCAGGGCGCCTTGCTCGCGGTCGCCGCTTCCGCCGAAGCCGCGCCGCTGCGCAAGGCCGCGCTGATCTCGCTGATGACCTACGGGCAGCCTGAGGTCGGCGCCCAGGCGGTGTCGATCGTCGAGCAGGGTGCCGGCGAGGTGCGTCTCACCGCGCTGGCCTTGCTCGCCAGCCGCGCCGAATGGTCGCAGCAGCTCCTGGAGGCCGTCAAGTCAGGCCGGATCGCCGCGAACACCGTCCCCCGCGACATGGTCGAACGCATGCGGCAACACGAACCCAAACAACTGCAGGCGTCGCTCGCCGAACTCTATCCGGTCACGCCCGCCGCAGGCGTCACGGACTTCATCGCGAAGATCGCCGACGTGGAGGCGAAGCTCAAGGCCGGCACCGGTAATCCTTACGCCGGCGAAGCGCTCTTCATGGAGAAGTGCGC
>JAUMEU010000115.1:0-1566 GCA_032120295.1 Opitutales bacterium
CTCGCCCCCTGCCGACCTGAGCCATTTCCGATGATTGTGGTGTTTTTCGTCGCGGGGCACCTGGTCCGAAGGGACGAGGATTTGTTTGACAGAGCCGCCCCGACCTTGCCTTGATTGGACTCCTTTCGCACTGCCTGGTAGCTCAGCGGTAGAGCAGGTGACTGTTAATCACTTGGTCGTAGGTTCGATCCCTACCCAGGCAGCCAGAAAGGACTCTTTCCTCTCCGGGCCCTCCGGGGAAGGTCCATAAACCTTCTCCTTGACCATCCGAGGGGTTGCGGGAGGATGCACGCACCATGGGTCAACAGAGCAATAAAGTCATCAAGCGTCGCCGTCGCCGCGCCTACCTCGAGCGCAAGAAGGACCGCGTCAAGATCGCCCGCGCCGCCGCGAGCAAGAAGAAGGCCAAGAAGTGAGCCGAGCGGTGAGCCAGGCCTCTCGGTGGGCCGCGCTCGCTGCGCTGCTCTTCACGGGTTGCGACACCCCGGTGATCTCGTCCGACGAGGTCCCCGGTATCTCGCATGTCAACGAACGCCGGCGCACGGCCGGCGACGACTCCCGGGCTTCCGAAGTTTTCGGCGTCAAGGACAACGATGGCTCTGACGTCGTCTTCCGTACCGACGACGCGGCCCGGGGCGGCCATTTTTTCTACGTCAAACTGGCCGATACGCCGCCGTCCGACGCCCGTCTCGTCCTGCAGGTCGTCCGCACGGAGAACACCGCCCCTGAGCGCTACGAGTTTCCGGCCCGCTTCCGTCCGGGCTTCCCGTTCGGTGAGGTTGTCATCGGGCTGACCGGCAAGCAGGCCGGCGACCCGAAGTGGCGGCCGATCGCCTGGCGACTCTCGGTCGTCGACGCCAAGGGCAAGGTCCTCGCCGCCAAGCATAGCTTCCTCTGGGGTACGCCCCGCGACCTCGGACGCTGAGTCCATGGCCGCGACGGAGTGGACAGCTTGGCGCCCCTTGCGGCTGGCCGAGGATGTCCCGGCTTCCCTGCTCGGTGAGCAGCTCGACGGCGGTCAGTCGTTTCGTTGGCGCCCTACGCCTGATGGCGCCTGGGTGGGGATCTTCGGGCGCACGGTCGCCATGCTTCGCTCCGGAGCGGCAGGCTTGGAGTGGCGCGGCCTGAAAGGCGCGTCCGGCACGGAGTCAGCCCTGCGCGTCTATCTCGACGCAGCAGGCGCGCAGGCCCGGCTCTCCGCCGCCTTGCCTTGGAGATCCGATTCGGTCCTCGGCGCGGCGCGCGAAGCCTTCCCAGGGCTGCGCATCCTGTGCCAGGATCCGCACGAGACGCTCATCGGCTTCCTCTGCAGCTCCAACAAGCGCATCCTCCAGATCCGCGTGATGGTCGCAGGGCTCGCGGAGAAACTCGGCGAGCCGCTCGGCGCCGGTTTCCACGCCCTGCCGACGTGGTCCGCGCTGGCCGCCGCGGACGATGCTGTCCTGAAATCCTGCGCCTTGGGTTACCGCGCCGCTTTCCTGCGCGGTACCGCCCAGCGCCTGCTCGCCCGCCCGCGCTGGGCCGAAGAGTTCGCGGCGTTGGATACGCCCGCTTTGCTCGCCGAAC
>JAUMEU010000116.1:0-24833 GCA_032120295.1 Opitutales bacterium
TCCACCTCAACGCCGTCGCCGCCCGCAACTTCCGCGAGTCGCAGATCTTCCGCATCGACCACTACCTCGGCAAGGAGACCGTCCAGGATCTCCTCGTCCTGCGTTTCGCCAACCCGATCTTCGAGCCGCTCTGGAACCGTCGTCACGTCGACCACGTCCAGATCACCGTCGCCGAAGAACTCGGCGTCGGCACCCGCGGCGGTTATTACGACGGCAGCGGCGCCACGCGCGACATGCTGCAGAACCACACGATGCAGCTCCTCGCGCTCGTCGCGATGGAACAGCCACGCTCGCTTTCCGCCGAGCACATCCGCGACGAGAAGGTCAAGCTCCTCGAATCCATCCAGCCGCTGCGCCTCGGCGCCAACGCCGACGCGGTCCGCGCCCAATACGCCGAGGGCCTCTCCGGCGGCGAGAAGGTGCCGGGCTACCTCGGCGAGAAGGACATCCCGCAGGACTCCGCCACCGAGACCTTCTGCGCGCTCCGTTTCTCGATCGAGAACAGCCGCTGGTCGGGCGTGCCGTTCTACATGCGTTCCGGCAAGCGCCTCGCCCGCCGCGTCTCCGAGATCGCCATCCAGTTCAAGCAGCCCGAGTCCGGCCTCTTCGCTGGCGATACCCGTTACGACCTCGCCCCGAACCGCCTCGTCATCCAGATCCAGCCCGACGAAGGCACGACGCTCGTCCTGAATTCCAAGGTTCCTGGTCTCGAGCCGCGCACGCAGCCGGTCCGCCTGAGCTTCCGCTACGCCACCACCTACGGTTCCAATACGCCCGAAGCGTATGAGCGCCTGATCCTCGACGGCATCGTCGGCGACCGCACGCTCTTCATCCGCGGCGACGAGACCGAAGCCTCCTGGCGCCTGTTCACGCCGCTCCTCCGGAGCTGGCAGCAGCAGGGGCGCGCCGGCATGGAGACCTACGCCGCCGGTTCCTGGGGTCCGGCGGGCGGCGACGCCCTGCTGGCCGCGCACGGACACGCTTGGCGCAACGCCGGCCGCTGATCATGGCCCATCCGCTGATCGACGCGCTGCCGGGCTTCCCGGTCAAGATTTCCGCCGTCCTGCCGTCGCTCGACAAGGCATGGGCCGACGAAGGCGAGAACGCTTCGCGCGCCTCGCAGATGAACCTCGTGCTGATGTTCGGTGCCGGCGTCTCGCCCGCCGACGCGCAGGCCCGTTTCGACGAAGCCATCCGCTTCGCCCAGCGCTATCCGTGCCGACTCGTCGTCCTCGCCGCCCGCCCGGCCACCGAGGCCGCCGCGCCGCTTGAGGCCAAGGTCAACGTCCTCTGCTTCTTTGATCCCTCCCGCCGCGGCAAGCGCTGCTGCGAAGCGTTGATGCTCGCCCATGGCGCGCCCACGCCGGAGCTCGAATCGCTCGTCTCGACCTGGCTCGAAGGCGACCTCCCGACCAACGTCTGGGCGCATGGCGTGACCGTCGATGAATTCAAGCCCTGGCTGAACTGGACCGCCCGTTGCCGTCGCGTGGTCGCCGACCGCTCCCTCGCGGGCGATGCCTTCTTCCTGCAGGCTTTCCCGAAGCCGCAGGCTGTGCGTGATCTCTCCGTCGCGCGTTGCCTGCCGGTCCGTCAGGCCCTCGGCCAGTATCTCGCCGCGCACAAGCCGGCCGAACTGGTCCGCGGCCTCCGCTCCGTCACCGTCTCGCATCGCGCAGACATGCGCGGCGAGGCCTACGGCCTCCTCGAGTGGATGCGCTCGTGCCTCACGCACTGCGCGGGGCTCACGCGCTCGCACCTCGACGTCATGTTCGCCCTTTCCGAGAAGCCTCCGGCGGGCGACTGTCTCGACGCCGAATGGGTCTTCGCCGACGGCGCCCGCTTCTCCTGGGAGCACTCCGAAGGCTGTTCCAACGCCACGATCGCTTTCACGCGCAGCCACGACAGCCGTAAACTCTCGCAACGCGTCGCCTTCATGGCCGCCCCGGAAGCGTTATCCGAAGCGGTGTTCTTTTAAAAGGTAGTAGCGGTTGGCGGGTGGCGGTTAGCGGTTGGGAGATACACAGACACAACGTTCTCGGGTCCCAGGTCTCGGCCGTCGGGTATCAGGTTCAGCTGTTCGGGTTCGGGTGCAGGTCCCGGGTCTGACGCCCGCACCTGATAACCCGAACCAGGGACCTGAGGCCCGAGACCCGAGACCTGAAAATGGCCCCCCAGCCAGATATCCGGTTTCCGGTCTCCCTTTGATTTAAGTGTTTTGTCTTACGCTACTCCATTCTCCCGCAGCCAGGCGGCCATGAGCTGGAAGGCTTTGGCGCGGTGGCTGATCGAGTCCTTCTTGGCGGGGCTGAGCTCGCCGAAGGTGCGTTCTTCGTTGGCAGGCACGAAGAGGGAATCGTAACCGAAGCCTTCGGTGCCGACCTCGGCTTCGAGGATCTTACCCCAGCACTGGCCGACGAACTTGCCGACTTCCTGATTGGGTCCGAGAAGGACGAGGTGGCATTCGAAACGCGCGCCGCGCTTATGGAGCGGGGCCTTCTTCATCGCCTCGAGGAGTTTCGTACGGTTCTGCGCGTCGGTCGCGCCCATGCCAGCGTAGACGGCGGAGTCGACGCCCGGTCCGCCCTGCAAGGCATCGCAGCAAAGGCCGCTATCATCGGCGAGCACCCAGGCCTTGCGCGGCGCGATGGCCCGCAGGGCTTCGGCCTTCAGGCGGCAGTTGCCGTTGAACGTGCCGGAGATCTCTTCGACGTAAGGCATCCCGCCGAGGTCCTTGGCCGAGCGCACCCGCACGTCGAGCCGCGCCTTGGCGAACATGCGGCCGAATTCCTCGGCCTTGTGCGCATTACCCGTCGCCAGAAAGATTTCCATGCGGGGAATGTGAGTGGGAGGGAGGGAGAATGCAAGGGAGAGGGGTAGGGGCAGCACTGCGTGCTGCCCTAGGTGCAAAAGTGCAAATCGGCCTTCGGCCTGTGCAAAGGTGCAAATGTGAGAGGCAGTTGTTTCAGGTGGCAGGTGGATTGGGTAGGGTTGAGCGACCTCGCTCAACCGAGGCTGACCAAGGGTGGGCAGCCCTACCTTGAGGCATGGGTTTGAACTCAAAGGGAAACCGGAGACCGGATGAATGGCTGGGGTGGATTAATTTCGGGTGACGGGAGCGCATTTTCTGGTCTCAGGTCTCGGCCATCAGGTATCGGGTGCGGGTCTTCAGGTTCGGGTGCAGGCATCGGGAACATTACCCGCCACCGGCCACCTGGGGCCGCCACCCGCCACCCGGGAATGATTGTTCTCTCTGCCATTCCTGCCCCTAGCCCTGGCCCTGGCCCTAGCCCTAAATGGATTGTTTCCGCCCCCATCCTCGGCCAAGGTGACTGTCCCTGACAGTCCTCGGCCTGCATCGGCCATCTGTCATCCGTCATCTGCCATCTTTCCCGTCCCTTGTCCCTCCGCTGCCTCATCACCGCCGGCCCGACCCGCGAGTTCTTCGATCCGGTTCGCTTCATCAGCAATCCGTCGACGGGTAAGATGGGCTTCGCCTTGGCCGCGGCCGCGAAGGAAGCCGGCTGGTCGGTCGACCTGGTCGCCGGCCCGGTCTCCCTGCCTGAACCGGCCGGCGTGATGGTCTACCCGGTCGTCACTGCTGCCGAGATGCATCGCCAGGCCGACGCTTTGTTCGGCCCGTGCGACGTGCTGATCATGACCGCCGCCGTCAGCGACTGGCGTCCGAAGACGAGCGAGCCGCAGAAATTGAAGAAGGACGGGCAGGGGATGACGGCCGAACTCGAACCGGTGCCCGACATCGTCTCGGCCCTCGCCGAAGAACGCCGCACCGACCAGTTCCTCGTGGGCTTCGCCGCCGAGACCGAGAACGTCGAAGCCAACGCCCTCGATAAGCTCGAGCGCAAGGGACTCGACCTCATCGCGGCTAATTCGGTCTCGGGTCCCGAGGGCGCCTTCGGGGCCGACGAGAATAAGCTCATTTTGCTCGGTCGTAACGGTTACCGCGAAGTCCTTGGTCCGGCCCCGAAGGCCGCCGTCGCGCGCCAGCTCATTGCCGTCATCGCCCGTCTCGTGGCGGCGCGCTCCGCCTGACATGGCCCGCCGTCGTTTCAGCCCGCTAGACCGCGTCCTCGGCCGCATCGACGACCTCGACGCGCAGAACCTCGCCATCCTCGCCCGCCGCCTCGAGCGCGAGCGCGACCTCATGGAGACGGTGTTGGATACGCTCCGCGAGGGCGTGATCGTGCTTTCGCACGACGGCGCGATCGAATACGCCAACGCTTCCGCCGTCCGCCTCCTCGGCGTCAATCCGGACGACGTCGCGGGCGCCGAGCTGCGCCGGCTTTCGCCCGACATCGCCCAGGCCCTCGAACTGCCCGAGACCGTCGGCGCGCTGACCCGCGAACTCGAAGTCCGCTACCCTGAGCCCCGGCTCCTGACCCTGCACCTCGCCCGCGTCGGCGAGCAGCAAGGCGCCGAACGCAGCCGTCGCGTGGCTGTGCTTAGCGACGTCACCAAGGAGCGCGTCCAGACCGAGGACCGTGTCGAAACCGAGCGCATCGATTCCATCGTCTCCCTCGCCGCAGGCGTCGCCCACGAGGTCGGCAATCCCCTCAACGCGATCGGTATCCACCTTCAGCTCCTCCAGCGCGAGGCCGCCAAGCTCGGCGATTCGCCGGCCGCGGAGAAGGTCCGCAAGGCCGCCGAGGTCTGTCAGGGCGAGATCAAGCGCCTCGATGGCATCGTGCGCGACTTCCTCGGCGCCGTCCGCCAGACGCCTCCGCACCTCACCGACACCGATCTCGTCGCCGTCGTCGCCGAAGCCACCGGCCTGTTGCGCGAGCAGATGGAGCAGCTGGGCGTGCGCGTCTCGTTGGACGTCCCCGGCGAACTTCCTTTCATCCTCGGCGACCGTAACCAGATCAAACAGGCGCTCTTCAACGTGATGAAGAACGCCCTCGAGGCCATGGACCGTGGCGGCGATATCCTCGTGAAGCTTTCGTCCGACGACGAGTGGGTCGTGCTTTCGATCCGCGACACCGGGGTGGGCATCCCGGCCGACAAACTGACGCGCGTCTTCGACGCCTATTACACCACCAAGGCCTCTGGCGGCGGTATCGGCATGCTCATCCTCCTGCGCATCCTCCGGGCCCATGGCGGCACGGTGGACATCCAGAGCACCCCGGACGTCGGCACGACCGTCATCCTGCGGTTCCCCCTCAAGAATCGTCGGGTCCGCACCTTGGAAGCCCCGAAGGCTTGAAACCCGTCCGTCTTCTCGTTGTCTTAACCTTATCCCCATGAAGCACCTCGCTCTCTGCCTCCTCGCTCTCCCCGCCTTCGTCCTGGCCCAGGACAAGGAGCTCCCGCTCGAGCTACCGAAGTCGGTCGCCCTCGGCACGCCGCGTCCGGTCAAGATCAACAACCTCGAGCCCGTCTCTTCCGCCCCGCGCAAGTTGCCTAAGGTGCCCGCCGCCGCCGTCAATCTCGCCAAGGGCGCCAACGTCACCTCCTCCGCCCGTGAGGCCGCCGCCGGCGACTTCTCTTACGTCACCGACGGCGACAAGGGCGGCGAAGAAGGCTTCGAAGTCGAACTGCCCCGCGGTCACCACTGGGTCCAGGTCGACCTCGGCAAATCCGCCGAGATCAGCGCCATCGCCGTCTGGCACTTCCACCGCGAGCGCCGCGTGTATTTCAACGTCATCATCCAGATCTCCGACGACGCCTCCTTCAAGAACGGCGTGACCACCGTCTACAACAACGACGCCGAAGGCGAACTCGGCCTCGGCAAGGGCAAGGACTACTGCTACTACGAATCCAACGAAGGCCGCGTGATCCCCGTCGCCGCCGTCAAGGGCCGCTACGTCCGCTTCCACTCCAAGGGCAACTCCGCCGGACCCTCCAACGACTACATCGAAGCCGAAGTCTGGGGCGTCCCGGCCAAGTAAGGCCGGACTTTGCTTGAATCGGGCGGTCTTGCCCGCACCTTGAAGCCGTGAAGGTCATCCGAGCCAAGTCCGCGGGTTTCTGCTGGGGCGTCGAACGCGCCATCGATATCGCTCGCGAGTATGCGCAGAAGGGGCGCCACCCCGTCTACACCGACGGGCCGCTGATCCATAATCGCCAGATGATGGACGTCCTCACCGGCGAGGGCATCCGCGAAGTCGGCGACTACCGCAGCGAAGCCAAGTTGGAGGTCTCTCAGTCCACCGACGCCGGAGCCGTCATGGTCGTCCGCGCGCACGGCATCTCGCCCGAGCGCCGCGAATACCTGAAGTCGCTCGGCATGGAGTTCCGTGACGCCACCTGTCCCGACGTCGGCATCATCGCCGGAAAGGTCCGCATGCATGCGCGCAAGGGTTACGCCACTGTCATCTTCGGCGACCCCAAGCATCCCGAAGTCATCGGCCTGCTCGGTTACGCCGAAGGCAAAGGCCACGTCATCACCTCCCCGGCCGAGATCGCCGCGCTGCCCGACCTCGGGGCGCAGGTCTGCATGGTCTCGCAGTCGACCATGTTCACCGATGAGTTCGAGAAACTCGCCGCGCTCCTGAAGTCACGTTTCCCGGCGACGCTCGTCTTCGACACCATCTGCGGCGCCACCAAGGACCGCCAGGCCGACATCCTTGAACTGCAGAAGCAGGGCTGCCAGGCCATCGTCGTCATCGGCGGCCGCCACTCCGCCAACACCGTGAAGCTCGCCAAGCTCGTCGAGATCCACGGTCTGCCTTGTTTTCATGTCGAGACCGCCGCCGAACTCGACTTCGCCGCTTTGGCCCGTTTCGGTACCGTCGGCGTGACCGCCGGGGCCTCGACGCCGGCCTTCCTGATCGACGAAGTCTGCGCCCGGCTGGAAAAGACCGCCTAAGGCCCGCGGGTCGGGGTGGGGCGTTCCAATTGACGCGTAAAATTATCAAAACACCGGGCCCTGACGACTTGCAGGCTGGGGCGGGTCGGGTAACTTGGTTGCTACTATGTTACCCGCGTTCCTCTTCATCCTCGCCATCATCGTCGGGGCCATCGTCCTTGCCGCGATCTGGGGCGTCGGCATCTACAACAGGCTCGTCGCGCTGCGTAATGCCTGCAAGAACGCCTTCGCCCAGGTCGACGTGCAGCTCAAGCGCCGCTACGACCTGATCCCGAACCTCGTCGAGACCGCCAAGGGCTACATGGCCCACGAAAGCGGCACCCTCACCGCCGTCATCGAAGCCCGCGCCAAGGCCACCCAGGCCAACGTCCGCTTCGCCGGCAACCCGAACGATCCGGCCGCCATGCGCGACCTCAGCCAGGCCGAAGCCGGCCTGAGCGGCGCCCTGGGCAAGCTCATGGTCGTCTCTGAACAGTATCCTCAGCTCAAGGCCGACGCCACCATGCGCAGCCTGATGGAAGAGCTCTCCTCGACCGAGAACCGCATCGCCTTCTCCCGCCAAGCCTTCAACGACGCCGTCCTGTTCTATAACAACGGCCGCGAAGTCTTCCCGCAGGTCTTCATCGCGAACGCCTTCGGCTTCGCCGCCGCCGAGTTCTTCAAAATCGAAGATCCCGTCGAAAAGGTCGCCCCGAAGGTCTCCTTCTAAGGCGCTGACCACGGCCCATGGCCGGCACGATGAATTTCTTCCGGGCCCAGGATGAGGCCCGCGGACGCACGACCAAGCTGGTCGTGCTCCTGGTGTTGGCGATCGTCGTGCTCGCCGGCTCGCTCTACGCCATCGCCGTGCTGGGCCAGCATAAGCTGGAGCGGTCCCGCGAGATTGATTGGTTCCAAGGCGACCTGTTCTTCTGGACCGCGGGCGTGGCCCTGATCGTCATCGTCGGTGGGAGCCTCCTCCGGATCGCCGAACTCTCCAAGGGCGGCGGGTCTATCGCCGAGAGACTCGGCGGCCGGCAGGTCAGCGGGACCACCAAGGACCTCTCCGAGCGTCGCTACCTGAATGTGGTGCAGGAGATGGCGCTGGCTTCTGGCCTGCCGGTGCCGCTCTGCTACGTCATCGACGGTGACGAGACCATCAATGCCTTCGCCGCGGGCAATACGCCGCAGGACGCCGCGGTAGGCGTCACGCGCGGAGCGCTACGCAACCTCAACCGCGACGAGCTGCAGGGCGTCATCGCCCACGAGTTCAGCCATATCGGCAACGGAGACATGAAACTTAACCTGCGCATCATCGGCACCGTCGCCGGTCTGACCGCCCTCGCGCAGCTGGGTTATATTCTCATCCGTATCGGACTGAGCTCGGGTTCGAGCCGCAAGAACAACGCCTGGCCCATGGCCATCGCCGGACTCGTCGTGGTGCTCGTCGGGTTCGGCGGCGTCTTCTTTGCGCGCCTCATCCAGGCCTCGGTCTCCCGTCAGCGCGAATACCTCGCCGATGCCTCCGCGGTGCAGTTCACCCGTAATCCGCTCGGCCTCGCCTCGGCGTTGAAAAAAGTCGCCGGGCTCTCCGGCGCGCAGCGCGAAGCCTCTTCGGCCGAACTGGAGGCCCAGCACATGTTCTTCGCGGGCTCCGCGGGCTTCCTTGAATCGCTCTTCTCCTCGCATCCCCCTATCGATGAGCGTATCCGGCGCGTCGACCCGGCGTTTGACGGACACATTCCCGACGTCGCCCCGGTCGCCGTCGCCGATGACGAACCGGTCGTCGGCCTCAGCGGACGCACGGTCGCGACGCCTCCGCCGCTGCCGACCCCGACGAGGGCCATCCCCACGGACCTGCAAATCCAAGATTCCGTTGGTTTCCGCGGCGTGATCCCGGGCGCCCTGCGCGAGGCCTCCGAAGACCCCGTGAGCGCGATGGCCGTCGTGCTTGGACTCATCCTTCGACGTGATCCGGCGCAGCGTGCCGCCCAACTGGTCCAGGCCGAATCCCTCGCGGGCGGTGAAGTGGTCAAGGAGACCCGGCGTCTCGACGCCTTGCTCCGCGCCGTGCCGGCCGGTTCACGCGTGGCCTTGCTTGACCTTTCCATGCCCGCGCTGCGCCAGCTCTCGTCGGCGCAGGTCGCGGCCTTCCGCACGGCCTTGGAGCGCGCCGGCTACGAAGCCGAGGACGGACTCATCGTGCTGCTCATCCAGGCGTCGATGCGCCGTTATCTTTCGAACGAGAAGAATTCGCCCAGCAGGCCGGGCGATCTCGCCGCCGCGTGCGCCCTGGTGCTCTCGGCCGTCGTGCAGACTTCTGGTGAGGATGCGGCCGCGCAGGGTAGGGCTTATGTCCTTGGTGCTGGCGTGCTCGGGATGTCGGGTCTCTCTGCGACCATGGTACCGGCCGCGCAGGTCGATCTAAGCAAGGTCGACGAAGCCCTCGCCGTCATCGCTGGACAGCCCGTCCCGGCCCGCCGTCAGTTCGTCCGCGCCATCGGCGCCGCCATGCTGCACGACGGACGCGCCGAGCCGGCCGAGATCGAGATCGTCCGCGCCGTCGCCGATTCCCTTGGCATCAGTTTCGCGACGGGATTGAAAGCCTGATTTGCGGCTTCGCCGCGTGCAAAAGTGCGAAGGTGCAAATGTGCAAAAGTGAGAGGGACGTAAGCCTGCTATCAGGTTTCACCTTTGCACGTTTGCACGGGGGCTTTAGCCCCGTTTGCACCTTTGCACGGACGGCTTCGCCGTCCTTTACGCAATCAGCGACTCGCCGGTCATTTCCGCCGGCTTCGGCAGGCCCATGAGGGCGAGCAGGGTCGGGGCGACGTCGGCCAGGCGGCCGGTGGGGCGAGTCTTGAGAGCCTTGCAGCCTTCGCCGTAGAGGACGACCTCGACGGGGCTGAGCGTGTGGCGCGTGTGGGCGCAGTTTTCTTCCGGCTCCCACATTTGGTCGGCGTTGCCGTGGTCGGCCGTGATGACAGCCTTGCCCCCGACCTGGTCGATGGCGGCGAGGAGGACACCGAGACCGTTATCAACCGCTTCGCAGGCCTTGCAGACCGCGGCGAGGTCGCCGGTGTGGCCGACCATGTCCGGGTTGGCGTAGTTGACGACGATGAGGCCGTACTTGCCGGACAGGATCGCGGCCCTGGCCATCTCGGTAACGTGCGAAGCCGACATCTCGGGCTTCTGGTTATAGGTGGAGACTTCCTTCGGGCTCTGGGCCATGCCGCGCTCTTCGCCGGTGAAGGGTTCCTCACGGTAGTCGTTGAAGAAGAAGGTCACGTGCGGGAACTTCTCGGTTTCGGCCGTGCGGAACTGTGCGATGCCCTGCTTGGCCACCCACTCGCCGAGGATGTTCACCATCTTGGCGGGCTTATCGAAGACGACGTTGGGGCAGAGGCCCTTCTCGTAGTTCGTGAGGGTGGCGTAGAAGATCTTGAGCAGCTTCGTGCGGGCCCAGCCCTTGAACTCCGGATCGGTGAAGGCGCGGGTGATCTCGCGGGGGCGGTCGCCGCGGAAGTTGAAGAACAGCACCGAGTCGCCGTCTTGGATAAAGGCCGTGCCCTTGATGCGCGTGGCCGGGACGAACTCGTCGCCGGTCGTGTTGGCGTCGGTCGGCTTGTCGTAATAGGCCTGCACGGCTTCGGCGGCCGAAGCGGCTTCGGGGGCAGGGGAGCCCGTGAGGGCGTCGTAAGCGGTCTTCACGCGTTCCCAGCGGTTGTCGCGGTCCATAGCCCAGAAACGGCCGGCGACGCTGGCGACCTTACCGATACCGATCTTCACGAGTTCAGCTTCGAGCTGCTTGAGGTAGCCGAGGCCCGAGGTGGGCGGGCTATCGCGGCCGTCCATGAAGGCGTGGATGAAGACCTTGGAGAGACCTTCTTCCTTCAGGAGGCGGAGGAGGGCGTAGAGGTGGGGGAGGGTGGAGTGGACGCCAGCTTCGGAGCAGAGGCCCATCAGGTGGACCGCACCGCCGGTGGCTTTGACGTTCTCGACGAGGCCGCGGAAGGCCTTGATCTGGCGCATGGCGGCCGGATCGGTGAGGCCCTTGTCGATGCGGACGATCTCCTGGTCGACGATGCGTCCGGCGCCGATGTTCTGGTGGCCGACTTCGGAATTACCCATGATGCCGACCGGCAGGCCGACATCGAGGCCGTGGGCCATGATCTCGGTGCGGGGCCAATTCTTGGTCAGGCCGCGCGAGACCGGGATGTTCGCCAGCTTCACGGCGTTGAACTTGTCATGCTTAGGGTCGTGGTTTTCGCCCCAACCGTCGCGGATCACCAGAAGTACGGGTTTCATAAGTGGATAGGAGGAAGAGATAGGGTGAGTTAGGGCAGGGAGGCAAGAAGCACTGAATTCAAGGGATAGGGGCAGGGACTGGGACAGGTTAAATGCTTAGGGATAGTTGCCGGGAGAGGAATCTGACGAATCTAGCCTAGGCTTCATGTTCTTTCCTGCACCTGCCACTGCGTCTAGGTATCGAAGCCTGTCCCAGCCCCTGTCCCTGTCTCTTGTGATTTGCTCCAACCTTGCCCGCCCTGCTGTAGCCGCTAGGGTGCGGTCATGCCCCGTATCCTCCTCGCTCTGCTCGGACTGGCTTTTTGCGCCGTCGCCTCGGCCGCCACGGTCGAGAAGCTGACGATCGACGGCAAGGCGGTGACCGTGAAGGTCCCGACGCAGGCCGCCCCGGGTAAGCCTTGGCTCTGGGTCGGTGAGTTCGGCGGACATCTGAAGAAACTCGAAGACGGCCTCGTCGATAAGGGCTGGCACGTCGTGTATGTCGGCGTAAGCAACCAGTTCGGCTCCGCCCGCTCGATGGCGATCTGGGAAAAGGTCTACGCGGAACTGCGCGCCCAGCGCGGCCTCTCCGCTAAGCCGGCGCTCCTCGGCATCTCTCGCGGCGGGCTATATGTGAACGCCTGGGCGCGTCTGCATCCGGATCGTGTCAGCGTGCTCTATCTCGACAACGGCGTCTGCGATATCCGCTCCTGGCCGGGAGGTGTCGCCCTGACGCACCAGAGCAAGGGCAGTCCGAAGGACTGGGCGCTGTACAAGACTGAGTTCGGTTATGCGAACGACGATGAAGCCAAGGCCAAGTCGCTGCAGGCCGCCGAAGGTCTCTTACCTGTCATTAAGGCCGGCGTCTTCCTGATCTCGTGTCACGGCACCGCCGACAAGACTGTGCCGTATGAAGACAATGCCGCGCATGTCGTGAAGCTTTGGCAGGAAAACGGCGGACGCGTGAAGCTCTTCGCCAAGGAAGGCGGCGATCACCACCCCCACGGTTTGCCGGATACCACCCCGCTGATCGAGGTGCTTGTGGCGGAGGCGAAATAAAGGTAGGGGCAGCACCACGTGCTGCCCTGGTCTGTTTGATTCTCGTGCGGGACGGCTCGCCGAGCCGTCCGTTCGCATCTCACTCGGGGATGACAATCTCGAGCCTTGCGCCACCTTCCGGGGCGGATCCCCGGACGAAAGTCCATCGGCAGGCTTTGCAGACTCTTTCCACCAGCGTGAGGCCTATACCGTTGCCGCCGCGGGCGTAGGAGGAGGGGCTTTCTGGCAAGCCTGGTCCGTTATCCGTAAAGACAACGGTAACGGATCTGTCCTGACGCAGGATATTGATGTCCAATCGGCCTTCGCCCACATGCAAGTAGGCGTTGCTGATGAGATTATGGCACAAAATCGCCAGCGCCTCTCCGTTGATCCTGACTAGGACCGGTTCAGGGCACGACAGTCCGACCACTAAGGTGCTACGGGGGTTCAGCGTGCGGACTTCTTCGGCGACATTCAGGACCAGCTTGCCGATGTCGATTTCTTCGGGGTCGTTCGGGGGCGTCTGTTCCCGCGCCAGCAGTAGGAAGGTCCGGACCAATCGTTCCATGCGGTGGACAGAGCGTCTTAAGCGGGCTTTGACCTGGCCGTTTCCGGCGCCGTTTTCCGTGTCCAGGATATCCAAGGCCGTCGTCAACGTCGCGATCGGCGTCCGCAGCTCGTGGCTGCAATCGGACAGGAAGCGACGTTCGCGCGCCAAGGCCTCTTCCAGCCGGCTGCGATAATCGTCAAGGGCGGCCGCCAACTGGCCGATTTCGTCCCGAGGAAAGTCGGCATGGAACCTGGCTCCCTTCGTGGCAGCCTCCTCGCGGGCGACGCGTCCCGTGAGAAGACGCAACGGCGTCAGCGTCCAGCGGGTGATCAGCTCGCTGACGCCAAGAGCGACGAGAAAGAGCGCCGCGCTGAGCAGCATGAGCCGATGGATCGCTGCGTCGGTGGCCTCTTCGCTGACCTCTTCCGTGCTGAGGTCGGCAAGCACGACGGTCGCCGTTCCTCTAGGATCTTTCGGCCCGATCCATAGCCGGAATTCCCGTTCGTATCCCAGCACGAACCAAAGTCTCATCCGGTCGTAAAAACCTGTCACCAGGAGGCTTTGGGTGAGGTCTTCGTTCGCGAAGATCTCGTAGAGGCCGGGCGCTTCGGGGATATCGCGAAGATTCATCTTTGACCGGAGGAAGCCCGCATCCCTGTAGGCCGAGACGCCCGCCGGCAGCAGGTCGGGGTTCTTGCCTTCAGCGATGGCGTGGGCGGCGGTCGTGAAATAGGCGTCGTGAATCGCGTCCTCGGCGTCCAGCAGGATGATCCAGCCGATACCCGCGAACAGTACGGTGATCAGGGCGGTGAGGCAGACCACGAGCAGCCGGATTCTCGCTCCGATGCTGAAGCGGATCATCAGGATTTTTCCTGGTTGGCCAGGATCTGGAAGCCGACGCCTCGGTGGGTGTGCAGCATGGGGGAGGAGCCAGGTGGTTCGATCGCCGCTCGAAGATGGGCGATGTGTGTGCGCAGGGAGTCGCTGCCAGGAGGTTCATCGCCCCAGAGGTGCGTTTCCAGCTCGGTGCGCAGGACGATGGCGGGAGAACTCTGCATGAGTTTCTGCAAGATGAGGAAACCCATGTTGGTCAGGGTCAGCCGCCGGGCGCCTCGGTAAGCCTCGCGCGTGGAAACCTGGAGGCGCAGGTCGCCGATCCGGATCGTCTCTGCTGGTGCTTGGTTTCCGCCCGAGGTCCGGCGGATGATGGCCTGCAGCCGGGCGAGAAGCTCCGCGGTGGCGAAAGGCTTCACGAGATAGTCATCGGCTCCGGCTTGAAAGCCTTTGAGCCGGTCTTCCAGTCCGTCGGCGGCCGTCAGGATCAGGACGGGCAGGGACGGGGCGAGGTCGGAACGGACCCGTGTGCATAACTCGAGCCCGCCAACTCCTGGTAGGTTCAGGTCGAAGATCCCAGCCGCGAATTTCCCGTCGATCAGTTTATGCAGGGCCATCGCTCCGTTCGGCGCGAAGTCGACCTTCCAGCCTTGTCCCTCCAGGTAGTCCTGGATGTTGGCCGCAAGGTCGGGATCATCTTCGACGAGCAGGACGGGGAGTGGTGGCGCACCGTTCATCAGATGGCAGTTCGGGGGAGGGCTCCCGCGATGCGCATCATCAGAACGAATACCTAAGACCAAGCAAAGCCGAATATCCGCTGTAGTCTGCCTTGAGGCCGGCACCACCGTTGGAGGCTTCGAGGCTCGGGCTGGAGGCGAAGTGGTAGCGAACTTCGGCGGTCGCGGAGAAGGTCTGGTTGATCGGGTAGGCGGCGCCGAGGATGAGCTGGGCGGCCGGCACCCAGTTATCCGAGAATTCCTGCTCCGCGCCCGAGATGGTCATGTCGATGTCGACTTCCTGCATCAGGCCGAGGCCGACGCCGCAATACAGCTTCACCTTATCCGTGGCATGGAAATGGTAGATGGCGTTGAACATCAGGTTGGTGGACGCGAAGTCCCCGTTATTGACACCATTGAAAGGACCACCCGTGACCGAGGAGATCTCGTTGCTGCGGTAGAACCACTCGGCTTCGAGGGCCCAGTCCTGGTTGAGTTGCTTGCCCAGCGCCATGCCCACGATGGTGCCGCCGTCGTAGTCACCTTTGCTGGTCGCCCCGGACTGGATCAGGTCGCCGCTGGAAAGACCCGAGAACCCGCCGAAGAAATTCAGATACAGGCCGCCGTCCGCGGTGGCCGCCTGGGCGATGGTACCCGAGAGAAGAAGCGAGGCAGCGGCCAGGAAGCCGGTGAGGCGAGGGGAGTTAGGACGAACGGTGATGAGCGTGTTCATGGGTAAGATTGGGATGGATGCAGTATAGCACGGCTAATGTTAAATAAGCGTAAAGTGAGCGTTAAATCATGAGGAAAAAGCGAGGTATAACGACCCCTCAGCTCCTAGACCTAGGATGGGGTAGTTAATGGTAGGGGCACGTTCATCGTCCACTCCTTTGAGGAGGGCACGGCGGAGCCACGCCCCTACCCGATGCAGGTAGGGTCGTGACGCGGTCCCGACCCTACCTCGTCAGGCTTCCACCCAGCGGCCCTTTTCCTTGATGAGGTCGACGAGGCGTTCGACGGCTTCTTCCTGGGGGACGTTGAACTTGATGGGGGTCTTGCCGACGTAGAGGTTGATCTTACCGGGGGCGCCGCCGACGTAGCCGAAGTCGGCATCAGCCATCTCGCCGGGGCCGTTCACGATGCAGCCCATGACGGCGATGGTGACGGACTTCAGGTGACCGGTGCGTTCCTTGATCTTCAGGGTGGTCGACTGGATGTCGAAGAGCGTACGGCCGCAGCTCGGGCAGGCGACGTATTCGGTCTTCGTCTGGCGCATACGCGCCCCCTGCAGGATATCGTAAGCGAGGGTCAGCGACTTGGCGGTCGTCGCGGGCGTCTCGCAGGAAAGGAAGTCGCCATAGCCGTCGACCAGCAGGCCGCCGGCGAGGATCGAGGCTTCGAGGAGGCGTGACTGGAAACCGGGATCAAGGAGCACGGCATTCGCGACGGTGGTGCGGATCCAGAGCGGAGCCTTGAGCTTCGCCGGCGCGGCGCAGCGCACGAGTTCACGATAGGTGCCCGTCGCGTGCAGGCCATCCTGCGGTTGGGAAGAGGTCAGGATGAGGCGACCGGTAGGGATGGCGGAAAGTTCTTTAGCCAGAGCTGTGAGCGTCGGGCCGTCGAGGTCGACGGCGAGGAGCGCGTCGTGCTGCGTGACCGCTTCGCCCCAGGCTCTCACCGAGGCGCCCTCGTCAGCGGAGAAGGCCTTTACGACCACCAGGCGGCTGCCAGAGCCGTCGAACGGGAAGTCGGCGGGGGAGAGGGTGGTTTCGACGAAGAGGGCGGGGACGGCTTGTCCAAGGGCCTTACGCAAGGAGCGCAGGCCGGAAGCGTGCGCGACGTCATCAAGGCGCACCAGCAGGCCTTCGGCACGGACTTCGCGCTGGGCGGCATGGGCGTCGAGGAGTTCCTTGGCCGCAGCCTGCCAGTCGCCGAGGCCGGCGATACTGCGGACGATCACGCGTGGGGTCTCGCTCGAGCCGGCGAGGCACTTCGTCGACAGCGTTACGGTCTCCGTCTCGCGACGCGTGAACGAGAACGGGTCGGCCGGGTCAGCGGGAAGATTGATGGAGGAAGCGGCGCCGAGGGCGGCGAAGGCTTCGGCACGGCGGACGATCTCGCGGCAGACCGGGATCTCGAGCCAAGGGTCTTCCGTCAGCGAGACGCGGATGGTGTCGCCCAGGCCGTCAGCGAGGAGCGAGCCGATGCCGATGGCGGACTTGATGCGGGCGTCCTCGCCTTCGCCGGCCTCGGTCACGCCGAGGTGCAGCGGGTAGTCCATGCCTTGTTCCGCCATGCGGGCAGCCGCCAGGCGATAGGCCTCGACCATCACCTTGGGGTTCGAGGACTTCATCGACAGCACCATGTCCTTGAAGCCGTGGGATTCCGCGATGCGGATGAATTCGAGGGCCGACTCTACCATGCCGTTGGGTGAATCGCCGAAGCGGTTCATGATGCGGTCCGAGAGCGAGCCGTGGTTGGTGCCGATACGGAGGGAACGGCCGAGCTCCTTGGCGCGGAGTACCAGCGGCGAGAAGGCTGCGTGCAGGCGTTCCAACTCCTCGGCATACGCGGCGTCGGTGTATTCGAGCACCGCGAACTTCTTCTTGTCGGCGTAATTACCCGGATTGACGCGGACCTTCTCCACGTGTTCGACCGCCTCCATCGCCGCGGACGGCAGGAAGTGGATATCGGCCACCAGCGGCTGGGTGAAGCCCGCGGCCCGGAACTGCTGGCGGATCTCCTTGAGCGCGGCCGCCGCGGCCTTGTTCGGGGCCGTGATGCGGATGATCTCGCTACCCGCTTCGGCCAGGCGGATCGCCTGCGCGACCGTCGCCGCGACGTCCTCCGTGTCGGAGGTCGTCATCGACTGCACCCGGATCGGATTATTACCGCCCACGGCGACGCCGCCGACGTTCACGACGCGGGTGAGGCGGCGGACCGTGCGGTGGCGGGAGGGACTGATGTCCGAGGGCATGGGGTTAACTCAACCCCTTTGCCCGCAGAGGTCAACGAGCGTCAGAAATCCCAGCGATGGGAGGACGGAATCCACTGGTAACCCTTGCGTCCGTTGGGGGCGACCACGCCCAGACCGGGCCAGGGGAGGTGGAACCCGTAGGCACGCTCCTTGGTGACCGCGAGCTCGGCGAAGACCTTCTTGCGGGTCGCGATCGCGGCTTCCGGATGGTGGTCGAAGTCGATGAACCAGTTCGGGTCTTCGAGCATCAGCACATGGTTGTGGGCGAGGTCCGAGACGTGGAGGAGGGATTCGTTCTCCGACTTGATGCGGAAGATGGCGTGGCCGTCGGTGTGGCCGGGGGCGGCGAGGATCGTGATCGCGCCGTCGAGGATCTGGTCGCCGTCCTTATGGAGCACCAGGTTGGGCTGGAGCGTGTCGAACGAACCGCGGACGTTCCTGATCATGCCCTTGATGTCGTCGGTGCGGTGCGACTTCGAGAAATCAGGCTCCTGGCCGCGCCAGAAATCGACCTCCTCCTTGAGGACGTGGACGGCCGCGTTGGGGAAGAGGATCTGGCCGCCGCTGGCCAGGCCGCCGATGTGGTCGATGTGCGAGTGGCTGAGCAGGGCGTGGGTGACGTCCTTGAAGGCGATGCCGATGGTGTCCATCGCGTCGGCGAGCCAGCCCCAGTTCTGGTTCTTGTGGGGGCCGAAGCCGGCGTCGACGAGGATGACCTCCTTGTCCTTCCGCAGGAGCAGGATATTGACGTAGAGCGTCATGTCGTCGGGACGTTCGCCGAGGGCCACGAGGGCCTTGGTCATCTCCGCGCGCTCGGCCGGCGGCCACATCTTCTTGGTCACACCCTGCTTGAAGGTGCCGTAGCCGTCACTGATGGACCAGGCCTCGAACTTGCCGATGGCGAACTTGTACACGTAAGGATTCGTGACGGTCTTCTTCGCGATCGGGTTGCCGGCGGCGTCGGTCGCGGCCTGGGCGGCGGCGAGTCCGGCCGGCAGGCTGAGGGCGGCGAAGGCGGCGCCGAGGCTGCCGAGGAACTGGCGTCGGGAGTTTTCCGGGAGGGGCTTTTCCATGGGGGTATGCGGGGAGATAAAGTGCAAAGGTGCAAAAGTGCAAACGTGCAAAAGTGACGTAAGGGGTAGGGGCAGGGGTAGGGGTAGGTGAGGGCGAGGGGGAATGTCACCCCCTATCCCGACCCCTGCCCCTATCCCTGCCGAGCCTCCGGCTCGGCTCACTTCTTCGCGCTGAAGTCCTGCGGCTTGTAGACGTGGCGTTCCAGGAGCTGCTGCTTGAGCTGGAGTTCGCTGTCGCCGGAGCAGCGGCGGACGTCGTGCAGGATGATGTAGGCCATCAGCGAGAGCAGGAGGGCCATGAAGGTGTACTGGAGGATGATGACCGCCTTGTTGCTCAGCAGGCCCTTGGTGAAGCGCTGGATGGTGGCGATGAGCATGTGGCCGCCGTCGAGGACCGGGATCGGCAGCAGGTTCAGCACGGCGAGGTTGAGGTTGATCAGCACCGTGAACCAGAGCACGCGGCGGATGTCTTCCGACAGGTTGTAGTAGGTCTTCGTGATCGAGATCACCGAGGCCAGCTGCTTCACCTGGATGTCCGACCCGCGGTCGAAGAGGCGGCCGAGGGTCGTGAAGGTCGACTTCACGATGCCCGCGCAGGTCTCCCAAGGGTTGCGGTAGGCGAGTTCGGTGCGGTTGGCGTAGCGGATGCCGACCTGCGCGTGCCGGGCGGGCTGCTTGTCGATGCTTTGGGCTTTCTTCAGCGTCAGGTTGCCCGAGTCGCCGTTGGCGCGCTTCCAGTAGAGCGTCAGGTCGCGGGGAGATTTACCGACGGCCTGCTCGAGGCCTTCGATCGAGCGGACCGAGGCGATCTGGTCTCGGCCGTCGACCTTGTCGATGATCGTGCCGATCTTCAGCGTCTCGGCCAGTTCCGGGTCGTCGGGCGAGATGCCCAGGACCATCAGCTGGTCGCGGACGGCCTCGGGGTCCTTGGTCAGGAGGTCGCGGGTCGCCGGCACCAGGATCAGCGAACGCTGTTTCGTCTCGCCGTAGGCGATGACGCTGACCGGGTTCACCGTGGTGGTCGCCTGCGGGGTGATCACCAGGCTGATGTCGGCGCCGCCGGCCTTCCGGACGAGGAGCGTGCGCGGCTTCGCCCCGCCCTCGCGCAGCATCTCGCGGAATTCGATGGTGTTGTTGAGCGGTCTGCCGTCGAGCTCGAGGATGCGGTCTTCGGGCTGGAGGCCGGCCTTCTCGGCCGGAGACCCCGGCACGACTTCGCCGATGACGACGGGCGTGCGCGGCTGCAGGCCGGCTACGCGGACCTTGTCGCCGGACTTCGCGTTGAGCTCGATGCGGACCGGCTGGACCACGAACTCGAGGACCTGGCCGTCGCGCTCCACCTTGAACGTCGCGGTGGGATTACCCTGCGAGTCCTTGCGGTTGCCGAGCATGACGGCTTCACTGATCTGGCTGAAGCTGCTGACCGCGGCGTCGTCGACGGCGAGCACCTTGTCGCCCGGTCGCAAGCCGGCCTTGTGGGCGGGGCCGACCGCGGTGCTGCCGAGGCCGAGTTCGGCGAGATGGTCGGAGCTCGTGGCGATCTGGGCCGGGACGTAGCCGATCACGGTCGTGGTGCTGCCGGCGGCGACGGGCATCCCGACGAACCAGAGGACGCAGGCCAGCGCGAAGGCGAAGATGACGTTGAAGACCGCGCCCATGACCGAGACGATCATCTTGTCGGCGTAGGAGATCTTCGGGAGTTTCTCGGCCTCCTCGCTGCTCGCGCCTTCGATGCCTTCCATGTCGGCGAGCTGGGGCAGGGCGACGTAGCCGCCGAGCGGGATGATCGAGACGCGGTAGTCGACGCCGTCCTTGCCGGTCCAGCCGAAGAGGCGCGGGCCGAAGCCGATCGAGAAGCGCTCGATCTTCAGGCCGCGCTTGCGGGCGGCGAGGAAGTGGCCGAGCTCGTGCACGAAGATCGATCCGCCGAAGAAGACGGCGACCAGGATGATGCCCCAGAGGGAGCCGAGCAGGTCGTTGAAAGAGAGGTTGTCCATGTAAAGGGGAGGGGAGGGTTATCTCAAAGGCCGAGGCCCGGGGCGAGCCCGGACGCGATGACGCGCGTCTCGGCGTCGGCGGCGAGGACGTCGTCCAAGGAAGCGGGTTCGCGGGCCGAAACCGCCGCCAGGGTCCGTCCGACGAGCTCAGCGATGCCCGTGAAGGGCAGTTTGCCGGCCACGAAGGCGGCCACGGCGACCTCATTGGCCGCGTTGAAGACCGCCGGGGCGGTGCCGCCGGTGGTGGCCGCCGTGCGGGCCAGGCCGAGGCAAGGATAGCGGGCCGGGTCCGGCGGGGCCATCCCCAGCGTGAGGGCCTGGGCGAGGTCGAGGCGCGGGGCGGGGCAGGGCAGGCGCTCCGGGAAGAGCAGGCAATCCTGGATGGGGTAGGCCATCGAGGGTGGCGAGAGCAGCGCCTGGAGGCTGCCGTCGGCGAGCGTGACCAAGGAGTGGATGATGCTCTGCGGGTGGACGACGACGTCGATGCGGTCCGCGGGGACGTCGAAGAGCCAGCGCGCTTCGATCACCTCGAGGCCTTTGTTCGCCATCGTGGCGGAATCGATCGTGACCTTCGGGCCCATGCTCCAGTTCGGATGCCTGAGCGCCTGATCGAGCGTGACGTGACGGAGGTCGGCGAGCGGCGTATCACGGAAGGCGCCGCCCGAGGCCGTGAGCACGAGGCGCGCGATGTCGGCCTTGGGCTTGTCGCGCAGGAGCTGATGGATCGCATTGTGCTCACTGTCGACCGGCAGCAGGCGCGCGCCGGAGACGCGGGCGGCTTCCGTGACGAACTTGCCGGCGAGGACGAGGAGTTCCTTGCTCGCGAGGGCGACGTCCTTCTTGGCCATGAGCGCCGCGAGCGTGGGCGCCAGGCCGGCGGTGCCGACGACGGCCGAGACGACCGTCGAGACTTCGGGCAGGCAGGCGACTTCGGTCAGGCCGGCGGTGCCTTCGAGGATCCGGGTGCCGGCGGGGAAAGCTCCTGAGGCGCGGGCTTCGGCCGCGGCGGACGGATCGGCGAGGGCCACGACGCCGACGCCGAATTCCTTGGCCGGGCCGACGAGTTCGCGCCAGCGCGAATGGGCGGCCAGGCCGGCGACGCGCAGGCGGGACGGGTGGGCCCGGACGACGCTCAGGGTGGTCGTGCCGATGGAGCCGGTGGCTCCGAGGATGGCGATGGCCCGGACGTGCATGCGGCGTGGGTGCATCGAGGCAACCGCAGGAGCGGGATGTGGCAAGCAGTTTGGGCCGGGGGCGCCTTTTCCCCGTTCGACGCTTGTCTCTTTCGACGGGATAGGTTGCCTGTCCATATGGCCACTCAGCCTCAGGACCTCACCGGGCTCTCCCACCTCGGGAATACCCAGAACAAGCCCCAGCAGACGCTGGAGACCTTCCCGAATCGTAATGCGGGCCGAAACTACACCGTCGAATTGACGACGGATGAGTTCACCTGCCTGTGTCCGGCGACCGGCCAGCCCGATTTCGCCAAGATCACGATCCGCTACGTCCCGGGTCCGCGCATCGTGGAGTCGAAATCCCTCAAGCTCTACTACTGGAGCTACCGTCAGCAGGGTATGTTCCACGAACACCTGACAAACAAAATCCTCGACGACCTCGTCGCCGCGATCGACCCGATCTGGTGTGAAGTCACCGGCGCCTTCGGCGTCCGCGGTGGCATCGGCATCACGGTGCGTGCCGTCCACGGCAAGCAGCCGCAGCCGTGAAGCGTCGCCCCGTCCAGCAAGACGACGGGGAACCGACGGTTTGGCCGGGCTCGGCCCAGGTCTCTGATTTCCTGACGCGTCAGCTCGCCGGTCGTCGGCTGGCGGCGCGGTCTTGCCTGACTTACGGGCGTTCGCTCAAGGGCTTTGCGCTCTGGATGAAGTCCAACGGGGGCTGGGACGGAGATTGGTCGAAACTCACCGCGCGTAACCTGCGCGACTTCGTCATCGAACGCCAAGGCACGCACAATCGTCGCTCGGTACATAACCAGGTCTCGGCCTTGCGCGCCTTCCTCGCCGACCTCCGCGAGCGCGGCGGCATCACCACGACGCCCGCCGCGGGCCTCGTGCTGCCCAAGCTGCCGAAGTCCCTACCGAAGTTCCTGACCGAGGCGCAGACCGACACGTTGATGGACGCCGCGGAGGGTTCGGAAAAGGACGATCCCCAGGAGAATGCGCGCGATCTGGCGGTGCTCGAACTGCTCTACGGCGGCGGCCTGCGCGTGTCCGAACTCTGCGGCATCGACGGCGGCGACCTCGATCTCGGCAGCGGGCTCGTCCGCCTGATGGGCAAGGGCTCGAAGGAACGCGTCGTGCCCGTCGGCGATGCCGCCATCAGCGCCGTGAAGGCCTATCTCGCGCTACGCGGCGCGCCCGCCCGGGGCGCACCGTTGCTGCTCGCCGCCCGCGGCGGGCGGCTGAATCCGCGCGCGGTGCAGCTGATGCTGAAGCGGAAGCTCGCGCTCGCCGGCCTGCCGGCGGACCTCACCCCGCACAAGCTGCGCCACGCCTGCGCGACGCACCTGCTCTCCAATGGCGCCGACCTCCGCCTCGTGCAGGAGCAGCTCGGCCACTCGTCGCTTTCGACCACGCAGATCTACACGCACCTCAGCGTGGCCAAGCTGCGCGAGGTGCACCGTAAGTCGCACCCGCGGGCCTGACCGTTGATTCGCCTCGCCTCCGCGGACCGGCCGGAGCATCGTGCGGCGTGCTCGTTTCAGCCGCTCAAGCGAAGTTGAACTTGTCGCTGGCCATCACCGGCCGGCGGGAAGACGGCTTCCATGAGCTCGTCAGCCTCGTCGCGCCGATCGCGCTCGCCGACACCCTCACGCTCGACGTCGGCCGTCCGCTCGGCCTTACGTGCGATGACCCGTCGTTGCCGGTCGACGGCACTAACCTCGTGCTCAAGGCCGCGGCCGCTTACGCGCGCCGCCGTCCCGCCGCGCCGACCGGACATTTCCATCTCACCAAGCGCGTGCCGCATGGCGCCGGCCTCGGTGGCGGGAGCGCCGACGCCGCCGCCGCGTTACGTCTGCTCGACCGCGCCTCCGGCGAACCGCTCGGCCCCGAGGCGCTCGAAGCGCTCGCGGCTGAGATCGGTTCCGATTGTCCGTTCTTCGTGCGCGGGCAGGCCGCGGTGATGCGGGGCAGGGGAGAGCGGCTGGCGATCCTGCCGGCCGCCGTGCGCGCCGCCTTGGCGGGGCGCAAGGTCGTCATCGTCAAGCCGCCCTTCGGCGTGCCCACCCCTGAAGCCTATGGCTTGCTCGCCAAGGCCGGGAAGTATCGTCCGTCGGCGCAGGCCGAAGCCGAGCTGGCCGCCTGGGTCGCCCGACCCTCCGCGGATCCGACCGATTTGGGTAACGACCTGGCCGCGCCCGTCTTCGCCAAGTATCTCGCCCTGCCGGCCGGCTTGGCGTCGTTCGGTCGCGTCACCGGTCTGAACTGGCATCTGACCGGCAGCGGTAGCGCGTGTTTTGCGTGGGCCGACGACGGTTTCGATCAAGCCGGCCTGCGTGCGGACGTAGGCAGGGCCTGGGGGGCCGGAGCGTGGGTGGCGGAGACCGTTATTTCGGCTTAGTTTCGGCTTTACTGTCGGCCATCGCGTCGCCAAGTTGCGATTCACTATCACCCATGGGAAGCCTCAAGAAGAAGCGTCGTCTGAAGATGAACAAGCACAAGCGCCGCAAGCGCTCGAAGGAAAATCGCCATAAGAAGCGTCTCTGGGGCTGATTAACCCCACCTTCGGTCCGATCCGGGCGGCTCAAAAGGCCGCCCGGCTCTTTTTCGGGCTTGCTCCGGCTGGTCCCGTTCCCAAACCTCAACCTTCCAACCGACAAAAACCATGGCTCGCGAAACCGTTATCATTGAATGCACCGAAGCCCGTAAGGAGGGCAAGCGCCCTTCCCGTTACATGACCACCCGTAACAAGAAGCTTTCCCAGGAGAAGGTGGAGCTCAAGAAGTACAACCCCTCCCTGCGCCGTCACACGCTGCACAAGGAGATCAAGGGCTAAGCTTCCTGTTCCCCTAAGCCAGAAGGGCCGGCCGCAGCGATGCGAGCCGGCCCTTCTGTTTGGCGGGGACAGGGGTGGCTCAGGCCGGCTTGCCGCCGCGCCTCAGCAGACGCCAGCGGGCGCGGTGATGGCGGGTCCAATCAAGCAGGGCGCGTTCGAAACCGATGTCGCAGCCGGCCTTCTCGGATTCGATCCACTTGTGGCGGAGGATCTCCTCACGCTCCGCGAGGAACTCCGCATAAAGAGAAGAACGGGCGGCCAGGTCGGCGGCGGGCTTCATCTCCTGATTGTTTTCTCTCATCCTTGGGCCAGAGATTGCAGGAAATATGACAGACATGCAAGCCGGAGGCGACGGCCGGGTTACTTCGTCGTTTCCAGCCCCCTCAGCACCGTCAGGCCGATCGAGCGGAAGACACGGGCCGGATTGCCGTCCGGGTGGCTGATCACCACCGGGATGCCGTGGTCACCGCCCTGGCGGATGGCCGGGTCGAGGGGGACTTCGCCCAGCAGGATCGAATCCAAGGCCGTGGCGACCTTGAGAC
>JAUMEU010000117.1:0-3844 GCA_032120295.1 Opitutales bacterium
CCCGCATCATCATGCTGGAGAAGGACTCCTACGTCTCCTTCGCCAACTGCGGCCTCCCCTACCACCTCGGCGGCGTCATCCAGGACCGTGCCAAGCTGCTCGTGGCGAAGCCCGAGATGTTCAAGAAGCGCTTCGACATCGAAGTCCGCGTCCGCCACGAGGCCCTCTCGATCGACCGCGCCAAGAAGACCGTACGCATCCGCGACCACGTCGCCGGCACCGAATACGACGAATCCTACGATAAGCTGATCCTCGCCCCCGGCGCGGCCCCGCTCATCCCCGACGTCCCCGGCGTCCGCGCCCAAGGCGTCCATTCGCTCCGTAACATCGAAGACATGGACCGCATCCTCGCCCAGCTGCCTTCGGTCAAGCAGGTCGCCGTGGTCGGCGCGGGCTTCATCGGCCTCGAGGTCGCCGAACAGCTCAAGGAACGCGGGTTCGACGTCACCTTGGTCGAACGCGCCGGCCAGGTGCTGCCTCCGCTCGACGCCGAGATGGCCGAACCGCTCCGTCGCGAACTCCTCCGCCAAGGCATCCGCCTGATCTCCGGCGCCGGCTTCACGGCCATCCGCGAATCGGCCGGTAAGGCCACGGGCGTCGTCCTCGAGAACGGCGTCACCGTCGAAGCCGACCTCATCATCCTCGGCCTGGGCGTGCGTCCCTACAACCAGCTCGCCGTCGCCGCCGGACTCGGCGTGGGCGCGACAGGCGGCATCCTGACCGACGAGTATCAGCGCACGGCTGACCAGGACATCTACGCCGTCGGCGACGCCGCGGAATACCTCATCGGTACCACCGGCCAGCGCGGACGCATCCCGCTCGCGGGCATCGCCAACCGCACCGGTCGTCTCGTCGGCGAACACGCCGCCACCGGCAAGTCCGCCAAGGCACCCGCCGCCTGGGGCACCGCGATCATCAAGGTCTTCGGCCTCGGCGCCGGTATCGCCGGCGACTCCCTGAAATCCGCCCTCAAGCGCGGAGTCCAGGCCCGCGCGGTCCACATCACCGCCAACCACCATGCCGGCTATTACCCCGGTGCGAAGTCGCTCACGCTGAAGCTCGTCTACGAAGCCGGCACGGGCCGCATCCTCGGCGCGCAGGCCGTCGGCGCCGCCGGCATCGACAAGCGTCTCGACGTCGTCGCCTCGTTCCTGCACTTCGGCGGCACCGTCCGCGACCTCGCGCAGGTCGATCTCGCCTACGCCCCGCCCTTCGGCTCGGCCAAGGATCCGCTGCACATGGCCGCCTTCGCCGCGATGAACGACCTCGATGGCCTCGCTCCCATCATCCAGCCCGACGTCGATCTGACGACCTACCAGGTAGTCGATGTCCGTGACGCCGACGAGTGCGCTGAGCTCAAGCTCATCGGCGCCGAGCATGCCCACAACATCCCGCTCAACACCCTGCGCGGACGCCTCGGCGAACTCGATAAGTCCAAGCCCACCGCGGTCGCCTGCCACAGCGGCCTCCGCGCCCACGTGGCCACGCGCCTGCTCCGCGAGCATGGCTTCGACGCCTACAACGTCAGCGGCGCCACGTATGTCCGCGACCTCGCCCTGCGTCATCCGATGGACATCACCCCGGCCGCCGCCTCCTGCGGTTCGGTCAAGGCCTGCGGCGCCCCCGGTGCTCTGGCCACGGATAGCCATGACGAACTCCACCCGCTCAACGTGATGGCCGAAGCCGGCGCCGGTGCGCTCTTGCTCGACGTCCGTTCGCCCGCCGAGTTCCGCTCGGGTCGCGTCCAAGGCGCGGTCAATCTGCCCCTCGAGAACGTCACGGACCTCAACGTTCGCGCGCTGCTCGCCGGCAACGATCAGAAGACCGTCGTGCTCCTCTGCGCCTCCGGCGGCCGGGCCCGTGTGGCGGCCAAGAAGCTCGCGGCCAGCGGCCTCAAGACCCTCGTCGTCCAGGGCGGTACGAATTCCTGCCAGCAGGCCGGACTGCCCATCGACAAGGATGCGGGCGGCATGATCTCTATCGAACGCCAGGTCCGCATCGCCGCGGGCACCATGGTCTTCACCGGCGTCATGCTGGGCACCTTCGTCCACGGTGGCTTCTACGGCCTCAGCGGCTTCGTCGGTGCCGGCCTGATCTTCGCCGGCGTCACCGACTGGTGCGGCATGGGATTGCTGATCGCCAAGGCACCGTGGAATCGTTGAGATACAAGGGACAGGGGCAGGGACGCGGACAGGCCTAAACTCCCAGGGACAGAAACTGGGACTGCCGCAGGAGCGAATCTGCCACTGCGTCTGCCGCTTCCCCTAAGTATTGGAAACGGTCCCTGCCCCTGTCCGTGTCCCTTTGTCTCGAGGTAGGGTCGGGACCGCGTCACGACATAGAGCACCCATCTTCGGGTGGCAGGTGGCGGCCGCAGGTGGCGGGTGGCGGGAAACGGACGGGTAACTCAAAGGGAAACCGGAGACCGGATGATTGGCTGGGGGTTAATGTCCCAAGCTAACATTCCGGTTCCCGGTCTCCCCTTGCCTGTTGTTCGCCCCCTTGCCCACGTGTCACCGTGCCAGCGTGCCCCCTGCGAAGGCTTTGCCTTCGCTCGACTTTTAGTCGGAGAGGGGTAGAACCCAGTCATGTCCAAAAAGTCCCCTGGCTACCCTGAATTCCTGAAGGAACTCCTCGAGGCGAAGTCCCCGACCGGCCACGAGTTCGCGGCCCAGAAGGTCATCGACGACCATGTCGAGAAGTCGGCCGACAAGTATTCCAAGGACGCGCTCGGCAACCGCATCGCCGAGCTCAAGGGCGACGGCGGCCCCACGCTGATGTTCGCCGGCCACATCGACGAGATCGGCCTGATCATCTCGCACGTCGACGACAAGGGCTACCTGTACTTCGAATTCCTCGGCGGCCACGACCAGATCATCCCCTCCGGACGTCGCCTCCACATCCTCACCCGTAACGGCCCCGTGCTCGGCATCACCGGCAAGCGCGCCGTCCACCTGCTCTCGCCCGAAGACCGCAAGCGCGTCCCGGAGCGCCATGACATGTGGATCGATATCGGCGTGAACAACCGCGCCGACGCCCTCGCGATCGTCCGCATCGGCGATCCCGCCATCTACACCGACGGACCGGAGATCCTCCGCGGCAGCATCGGCGTGGCCCGCGCGTTCGATGACAAGGCCGGCGCCTACGTGTGCATGGAAGCCTTCCGCCGTCTCTCCAAGGAGAAGAAACTCGCCGCGCGCGTGGTCTCCGTCGCCACCACCCAGGAAGAGATCGGCACGCGTGGCGCGCAGGTCTCCGCCCAGGGCATCAATCCGCAGGTTGCCATCGCCGTCGACGTCGGTCACGCCACCGACCACCCGGATGCCGACAACCGCAAGTTCGGTCGCTTCACCCTTTCCGGCGGACCCATCATCGCCCGCGGCCCGAACATCAACCCCATCGTCTACGACCAGATGGTCGAAGCCGCTGAGGCCCTCAATATCCCTTACCAGATCGGCGCCGAATCGCGCCCGACCGGTACCGATGCCCGCGCCATCCAGATGGCCGGCCCCGGCGTCGCCTGCGGCCTGCTCTCCATCCCTCTCCGCTACATGCACACCCCGGGCGAAGTCGTCGACCTCAACGTCGTCGAGCAGTCCGTCCAGCTCCTCGTCGAGTTCGCCTGCCGCGTGAAGAAGAAGCAGAGTTACGCTTGGTAAGCGCGACGCGCGGAGCGCGTCGCAGGGGACACGTGGGCACGGTGACACGTGGACAAGGGGAGATGCATTTCCACATGCCCACTTGCCAGCGTGCCAGCATGCCCCCTCGAAGGCGCAGCCTTCGCAGGTAGGGTCGGGACCGCGTCACGACATAGAGAATCCATTCTCGAGTGGCAGGTGGCAGC
>JAUMEU010000118.1:0-3822 GCA_032120295.1 Opitutales bacterium
TGAAGTCCGACTGGCAGGGGCGCCTCAACCCTTCGCCGAAGACGGTCGAGCAGCTTTCGATGCAGGACATCAATCGCTACCAGTTCCGCCGCAATCGTTCGGATGAGCCGGGTCTGCCGGCCGTCAAGCCGGGCTCGGATGCGGTGAAGACTACGGGCGGAGTGAAGTAAACGGCGGTAAATGAGGCGATTACCCTGCGTTTTTGCCTCGCAGGTTAGGTCGGGAGATTTACTTCTAGACCTTTAACTTCATGAGCGACGCTCTGCCCAGACCCGCCTCGAGCGGTATCAGCGACCTCGAGGTCAAGGATGGCCAGATCATCTTCGACTCGGTCTGGTCCAGTCTGGAGCGTGAGTTCGGTCGCGAGAAGCTGGCCTTCCCGCGCGAGATCTTCTGGCTCAACGGCGCCCCCGGCGCCGGTAAGGGTACGAATACGGCGTTCATCCTTCAGTATCGCGACTACGCCGCCGACCCGATCGTGGTCAGCGACCTGCTCTCGAGTCCCGAGGCCAAGAAGCGCATCGACGCCGGCATGCTGGTCGGCGACCGCGAAGTGGTGGAGATCCTCTTCCGTAAGCTGCTCGCGGCCGAGTATGTGAGCGGAGCCATCGTCGACGGTTTCCCGCGCTCGATGGTGCAGGTGGAGTGCCTCAAGCACCTCTTCACGAAGCTGAACGACCTCCGTACGGAGTTCCGTGGCTCGACGGGCGTCCGCTTCCCGAAGCCCCATTTCCATATCCTCGTCTTGTTCGTCGACGAGAACGAGTCCGTCCGCCGACAGTTGAAGCGCGGTCAGGAGGCCATCGCCCAGAACGAAAAGGCGGCCCGCGACGGCGGACCGCTGGCCGAAGTCCGCAAGACCGACCTCACGGCCGACGCCGCCCGTAATCGTTACCGCGTCTTCAAAGAGCGCACTTACGAGCCGTTGCAGTCACTGCGGGACATCTTCCACTACCATTTCATCAACGCGCAGGGCTCGCTCGCCGAAGTCCAGGCCCGCATCATCAAGGAGCTCCAGTACCAGAGCTCCCTGGAGCTGTCCGAAGACACGTATGACCTTATCTCGCCGATCCCGCTGGCGTCGCAGATCGTCCAGCATGCCCGTCAGGACCTCGTCCGCCGTCTCGATGACTACGCCGAGCGTAACGCCGAGACCTTCCGCCAGGTCATCGAACTGATCCAGGATAAGTTCCTGCCGATCATCAAGGCCCACGCCATCTCCGGCCAGGCCCACGTCAACATCGAGACCACGGTCTTCGACGACCCTCTGGCCATCTCGATGTTCATCGACATCTTCTCCGAGCGCGGCTTCCACGCCGTGGTCGACCAGCACCGCATCGAGATCCCTGAGACCATCGTGGCCGGGACCGGCAAGGTGATCACGCGCGTCAAGAAGGTCTGGCGCGTGTCGATCCGCTTCGAAGGCTCCGAGATCCGCCGCGGCGGCGCCTGAGCCTACCGCGCGGTCGTCGGCTCGGCGTCGATGCGGTTCTCCGATCCTTCCCGCACGCTCAGCAGCGGCGCGAGGCTGCGCTTATCGGCCGGCCGGTCGTCGCGCAGGAGATTGCCGGTCACGAGGCTGCGGCTGAGGCGGGTAAGACGCAGGGCGTGCCCGTCGCTGTCGAGGATGCTGTTATCCGTGATCCGGAGACGGGTACCGTCTTCGATGTCGACGGCGGCTTCCTGTCCGTGGACGCCGACCACGACGTTCCCGGAGAAAGCGGAGTCGGCCACGCGTCGCAGGAGGACGCCGTTCTTCTCGGCCAGGCCGTTGCCGTTGACGAGGTAGCGCGGGTTACGGTCGAAGTTGTTGCCGGTGATGACGATGTTCTGGCTGTCCTCGACGATCAGGTCACGTGCGAAGCCCTCCCAGAAGGTGTTGGCCGAGACGGTGATCCCGCGGGACTGGCGGATCTCGAGGTTCACCTGGACGTCGCTGAAGATGTTGCCCACGATGGTCACGTGCCCCTCGCGGGTATGCTCGCGACCTTCACGGCGGAGCAGGGAGGGGTCTTTGCCGGCCCCGAGGATGCGGATGTTGGCCGAGCCCGGTGCCTTGTGGGTGTGCTGGATGGTGCAGCCGGTGACCGCGACCTCGGCGATCGAGCCCCCGGTCGAATCCAGGAAGATGTTGGCCGAGGGCGGGCCGTTCTCGTCGTGGTTCGCCTCGATGTCGCAGGTGCCGACGTGCAGGTTGCGCACTTCTCCGCCCACGGCGACGATGCCGCCGCCGAGGTTGTAGCTGATGTGGCAGCCGGTGATGTTCGTCTGGTGGAGGTTGACGTTATCCAGGAACAGCCCGACGCCGCGGTTGCGGTAGAGATGGCAGTCGGAGATGACGACGTTACGATTTCGCACGGTGAGGTGGATGGCGTGGCGGGCTTCCCGGATCGTCAGGCGGGAGAGCGTCAGCTGCATCGTGCCGGTCGCCTCGAGGCCGTCGGCTTCGGCGTGGGCGCCGATGATTTCCAGGCCCTGCACGACCGGGGTGCGCTGGGCCCAAGTCTCGGGCTTGAAAGATTTCGGGGCGGCGGTGCCGCCGTGCGTACCGATGATCTTTAGGGCGGGTCCTGGGCCGGCCATGATCAGGGTGGCCGTACCATCGGAGGACAGCCCGAAGGCGCCGAGCTTGGCGAGGTCGACGGTGACCGTCTTCGTCAGGCGGTAGCGTCCCTTGGCCAGCGATACGGTCCCGCCGGTGTCGATGAGTTTCTGGAGCGCCGCGGTGTCGTCCGCCTGCCCGTCGCCGACGAGCGTCTGGGCCGTGAGGACGGTCGTTAACACCAGCAGCGTGAGCAGGGAACGCATGGGCTTACTTGCCGGCCTTCAGGAAACCTTCGGCGCCCATCCATTCGCCGGCGGTCTTCGTCCAGCCGTCGACCGGGAACTTCGTCTGGCGCGTGCCGAAGCCGTGGCCGCCCTTGGAGTAGATGTGGATCTCGGCCGGGAGGTTCTGGCGCTTGTATTCGATATAAAGCTTGGCGGCCTCGAGCGGGTTGGCGCCGTCGTTATGCGCGACCACGAAGAAGCAGGGCGGGGCGTCGGCCGGGACGCTGAAGCCTTCGCGGAACTTGGTCTTGTCCTCCTTCTCGAGGAAGCCGCCGCCGTAGACGAAGATCGTGAAGTCCGGGCCGCGCGGGTCGTCGACGCCGGGCTTCTGTTCGTAGGTGCGGGGCGTGCGGTCCCAGGAGGCGTGGCCGACGAGGTTGGCGCCGGCGGAGAAGCCGATCACGCCAATGCGCTTCGGATCGATGTTCCATTCCTTGGCGTGGGCGCGGACGAGGCCGAGCGAGCGCTGCAAGTCCTGGACGGGATAGCCGTAGGGCAGGGTCTCATCGGCCGTCGGGGTGCGGTAGCGAAGGAGGATGCCCGTAATGCCGATGCTGTTGAGCCATTCGCAGACGCCGGTGCCTTCGTTCTTAGTCGAGAGGAACCAGTAGCCGCCGCCCGGGCAGACGATGACCGCGGCGCCGTTCGGATTGGCAGCCGGATAGACCGTGATCGACGGCTCGTTGATGAACGTCTCGCGGCCGGGTTGGCTGCCCTTCGGTCCGATGCGATCGAGCACCGTCTTCGAGGTTGCGACGCGCTTGCCCGGGACGCCTTCGGGCCAGAGCGGTAGGACGGGTTCGGCGGCGGAGGCGTAAGTCGCCAAAGCCAGGAGGAGCGTGAGGAAGCGCATCGGGGTAAGGCTAGGACAGCACACCCCGGTGATTGTGCCAAACAAAGAAGCGGCCGAGGGGCCGCTTCTTAAGACCGATATGGACCGACGCCTTAGGCGATGGCCTTGACGTAGATCTCGTTGGCCTTCTTCCAATCGAC
>JAUMEU010000119.1:0-2360 GCA_032120295.1 Opitutales bacterium
GCGGGTTGATGCTGACCTCCTCGCGGAGCTCGTTGGACTTCTTCAGCGCGTCCTCGAGCGAGATGTTGATGTCGTCGGGGACGAGCTTGGCGAGGCGGTTGGTCTCGACGAACGGCAGGTCGCGGATGCGGGCCAGGTCGCGGACGACCATCTTGGCGCCGAACGTGCCGAAGGTGATGATGTTGGCGACGCGGTCCTCGCCGTATTTCTTGCGCACGTAGCCGACGACCTGGTCGCGACGACGCATGCAGAAGTCGATGTCGAAGTCCGGCGCGGAGACGCGCTCGGGATTCAGGAAGCGTTCGAAGAGCAGGCCGAAGCGGATCGGGTCGATGTCCGTGATCTTGAGGCAATACGCCACGATCGAGCCGGCGCCCGAACCGCGGCCCGGGCCGACCGGGATGTCGTGCTTGCGCGCCCAGTCGATGAAGTCCCAGACGATGAGGAAGTAGTCGACGAAGCCCGTGCCCGCGATGACGCCCATCTCGTAGTCGACGCGGCGGCAGAGTTCGGCGGGGCTGGTCTGGCCGGGGCCGGGGATCTTCTCGTCCTTCCAAGCCTTCGGGTCGTCGTAATCCACGCCGTAGCGCTCCTTCAGGCCGGCCTTCACCTGCTCGAGCAGGTAGGAGCCGTTGGCCCGCATGCCCTTGCGCTTCTCGGCTTCGATGACGAAGTCGCCCGGCTTGCCGGCGGCGACGAGCAGGCCGTTCTTGAGCTTCTCGTAACCGTCAAGGATCGCGTCGATCTTGTCGGCGGCCTTGGGCTTCACGCCTTCGCTGAAGATGTAGACGGGGTAGTTGTTCTGGCCGACCGGCAGCTTGACGTCGCACATCTCGGCGATGGCGACGGTGTTCTTGATCGATTCGGGGACCTCGCCGAAGACGCGCAGCATCTCGGCCTCACTCTTGAGGTAGAACTCCGTGGCGGAGTAGCGCATGCGACGTTCGTCGGCCAGACGGGCGCCGGTCTGGATGCAGAGCATCGCGTCGTGCGCGACCGAATCGCCGGCGTCGACGTAGTGGACGTCGTTGGTGGCGACGACGCGGAGCTGGAATTCGCCGGCGAGCTTGAGGAGGTCGGCGATGATGCGCTTCTGCTCCTCGAGGCCGTGGTCCATCAGCTCGATGACGAAGTTCTCGCGGCCGAAGATCTCGACGAACTTGCCGCAGGCCTTCCGGGCGGCCTCGTAGTCGCCGCGAAGGAGGGCCTGGGGGATGACGCCCTGGAGGCAGCCGGAGAAACCAATCAGGCCGTCGGCGTGCTTGGCGAGCTGCTCGAGGTCGGTGCGCGGCTTGTAGTGCAGGCCGCGGACGTGCGCGTCGGAGACGAGCTTGGTGAGGTTCTGGTACCCTTTGAAATTCCGGGCGAGCACGCCCATGTGGAAGTACTTGTGCTCGCGGCGGTCAGGCTTGTCGGTGAGCGCATGGTCCCAGACGAGGTAGAGCTCGCAACCGAGGAGGGGCTTGAGCTTTACGTCGCCCTTGGAGCGCTGCTTGGCCTCGTTCCAGAAATCGAAGAGGCCGAAGAGGTTGCCGTGGTCGGTGATCGCCACCGCGCGCATGTTCATATCGCAGGCGCGCTCCATCAGGCGGTCGATGCGGCTGCAGCCGTCGAGCATGCTGTAGTCCGTATGCACATGAAGGTGCACGAAGTCTCGGCTGATGGTTTCCGGGTCGGCCATGCGTGATCGAGATAATAGGGAGCCGTCGGAGGGCAGGGGAAGGCATTAATCCGGCGGGTTATCCGCGGACTTATGCACAGCCGGGGCTTGCCCGTCGGCACGGCCGGGCCAGACTCGTCCGCATGACCCCGCGCCGGCTCACCCCTTTTCGGCAGGCCCTCCTCGGACTGGCGCTCGGCGTCGTCTACGGGCTGGTCTGCCGGCTGCTGTTCGACCCGAAGACGAAGCATGAGGCGGAAGCTTTCTGGGCCATCATGAGCCTGAGTTTCATCTTCTTGGTGCCGCTGGCGCTCGGTTTTTTGGTGATCTTGTTCGGGGAGTCAGAGAAGAGCTGGTTGCGCCGCGTCTTCCAGCCCTGGCTGGCCGGCCTCGCTTTCATGGCGGCAGCGATCGCCTTCCACCTCGAAGGGCTCATCTGCGTGATCCTCTGGTTGCCGCTCGTCTTCTGGATGTCCTCGATCGGCGGCGTGCTCGCCGGCGCCCTTCGCGACTCGCGCGCCGGGGCTTCGGCGAAGCGCTACTGCGTCGCGGCGGTCGCGCTGCTGCCGTTCGTGGCCGGGCCGCTGGAGTCCCTGCGCGAGCGCGAGACCGAGCTCCGCACGGTGCACACGTCGATCGAGATCGCGGCTTCGCCCGCGCAGGTCTGGCGGCAGATCCGTTCGGTGCCGCGCATCACCGA
>JAUMEU010000120.1:0-5264 GCA_032120295.1 Opitutales bacterium
GGAGCGCGGCCGGCAGAGTCTTCGAATAGGCGGCAGGCTGCTTGAGCACGGCGGCGAAGACCTCGAATTCACGTCCGGCGAGGCCGCTGATAAACGCATCCTGGATGGCGATGTGCTCGGCGGCGCGCTGGGCGAGCGCGGCGGCCGCGAGGTCCACGGTCAGGTCCTTGGCCTCACCCATGGTCAGGGCGAGCTGGACCTGCACTTCTGGCACGGCTTCGCTAGCGGCCAGGGCCGTCCAGCGGGCGATGACGTCGGCGCGGGCCGGACCACCGACGAGAGCTTCCGAAACCCGCAAGGCGGCGGCGCGCACGCGCGGATCGGCGTCAGCCAGGCCGGCGGAGACGAGCGTCCAGTCGGCGACGCCGAGGCCATGCTGCGTCCACATGGCATGCACGCGGCCCATCGGCGAAGGGGTCGCCTGGCCGAACTTAGTCAGCGCGGCGGCGAGGGTCTTGTCGCCGCTTTCGACGAGCAGTCGCTGGGCGGTCTCGCGGCGCCATTCGTTGCCGCTGCCGAGTTCGGCGATGAGGTCGGCCGACTTCAGGCCGGTAAGCGTCGCCAGCTTGGTCGTCTGATGGCCATCGGGCACCACGCGCCAGAGGCGGCCGAGGTGCAGCGGGGAGATGAGGCCGCGATCCTCGCCCTGCTTGCGTAGATAGGAAGTGAGCGAGATGCGGTGCTGGATCACGCCGTGATGCATGTCCACGAGGTAAAGGGCGCCCTCTGGGCCGGTGAGCGCGTTGACCGGACGGAAACGCTCATCGGTCGAGGCCACGAACTCCTGCTGGTCATAGAAAGCCGTCCCCTTCACGAGGCCCTTTTCGGGATTGAGCACGAGGCGCTTCACGAGATTACCCGCGGGCTCGCAGATGAACGCGTTACCATAGGCGTCGGCCGGGAAGAGATCGGAGCGGTAGACCCAAGGGCCGCAGGCGGCGGTGCACTCCTTGAGTTTGAAGTCGCGAAGCATCTCCGGGCGGTAGCCGCGGTTGATGCCGGGATTCACGCGGGCGGGCCAGACGGTCTGCTCGACGGCGGCCTTGGTGTTGAGGCCGGTGTTACGGCCGAGGTGCGGATTGCGGAGCAGGTAGGACGAGTTGACCACGTCGACGCGCAGGAGGTCGCTGTTGTTGTTGGAATACAGGCGGCCGTAGTCGTCCTGCGCGAGGCCCCACTGGCCGCGGAAGGTACTGTTCTCGCGGACCCACTTGCCGTCGCTGAACTTGAAGCGGGCCGTGTAGGCGCCGGCGTAGAGCCAACCGTCGTGACCCCAGAGCAGCGCGTTCGGGGCGCGTTCGGGGTTGGCGAGCTGCGGGCGGGCCGGATCGACGCGCACGCCGAAGTCGGTCGCGACCTCGGTCTTTTCGTCGGCCTTGCCGTCGCCATCGGTGTCGCGGCAGAACCAAAGGTGCGGCGGGGCGCCGACGAGCACGCCGTCGCGGTGGAGCACCAGCGCGCGGGGCAGGATGATGTTATCGAGAAAGACCGTACGCTTATCCATGCGCCCGTCGCCGTCGGTATCGCTGAGTACGACTACCGAACCCTTGGCCTGAGCCTCGGTCGTGCCGTCGAAGTCTTCCATGTAGCCCGTCATCTCCACGACCCAGAGGCGGCCGTCGGGCGCGAACTGCAGGACCGTCGGGTGGCGGACGAGCGGGGCCTCGGCGACGAGTTCGATGCGGTAGCCCGGCGCGACCTTGAAGCTGCGGAGCGCCTCCTCGGCCGTCAGCGGGGGCGAAGGCGGGATGAGGTGCGCGGGCACGATCGGCACCTGCTGCACCCCGGCCTTGTCGGCCTTGTCCCCGATCTGGGCGCACAACGGAGCCACGCCCATGCAGAGGGCGGCGAAGAGACGGGCGCGTCGGGGCATACGCATGCCAATAATATGTAGCCTCCGGCCTACCGGGTCAACCGACCCCGCCGCTTTCCCGGGCCTTTATTCGATGGTTCGTGGACATATAGGCGTCCCGGGCGCGGCCCTGGGTGTGGCCTCATCATAAAGTCCTCAGGAGCGGCGCATTGTTTTGTCCGCGGCGGCCGACCATCTCCCACGCTTCATGTTCATCTCCCGACGCTTAAGCCTCCTCGCCCTGCTGGCGTGCCTGCTCGCGGTGCCCTCGCCAGCCGTCTTCCGCGTCGGCACGACACCGCCGCCCGCGCCCGTCGACGATAGTGATGACGACGGACTGGACGACGAACTTGAGGCCCAGCTCGGCACCGACCCGCTCCATCCCGACACGGACTCCGACGGTTGGAACGACCTCGCCGAACTCATCCATGGCACGGATCCCTGTGACGCGTCGGATTATCCACGCCTGATGACGACCGTCGGCGGAAGGACTTCGCCCGCCCTGCGCGCCCAGAGACTGCGGGCGTTTGAACTTTCCGGCGGACTCTCCGCGGCGGCTACACGACCGACGGCGGCCCCACCCGAAGGCTACCTGAGCCTGCGCTATTACTACCTCCCGGGCTGGATGCCGGACCTCGCCGTGGAGGTGAAGCGTTCCGACCTCGCCGCCGGCTCCTACTTCCTGCTCTGGGACCATCAGCTCACCCAGAATCCCCTGGAGCTCCGGCAGCATTACGTGGTCACGATCCGACGTGATGACGGCAAGGTCATCGGAGAATGGCGGACGCCCGCGGAGGTCGACCTCCAGCGGAGGACGGCCGGGGTGGCCTTCACCCTCACGACCGAAGACCATCGACGCCCCCTGACGATCTCCGTCCTGCCGGAAAGCGGCGGAAGGATGCAGTATGGCGTCCGCGACCTCAGCGTCTTGCCCGCCGCGCTGGAAGTCGACGCCGACCGGGACGGCATCATCCTGGCCGGCGAGCGTCCGCCGGCGGGTCAGCCCCTCCGGCATTGGATCAACGACGATGATGACGACGGCGATTGGCAGACGCAGGCCGACCTGCCGGGACTCACCGGGGCGCAGGCCGACCACGCCCGGGAGGGCATCGACGGGTCGCGCGACCTCGTCGACTTTATCCCGCTCAATCTGGCCCTCGGCGCCGTCGTACGCCGGCTGCGGCCGGAGCATGGCTTCAAGTACGTCCTCCGCCAGGCGGACCGGTGCGTCCAGGTCGTGCCCACCGGACTGACCCGCGCGTCGGTCGGCGCCCTCCACCGCAACGACGCCCTGTCGGTCTTCGGTCCCACGCTCGACGGCCCTTGCGGCACCGCGGAGGTCCTCCGGCCGGACGCCGACGGCGCGATCGAACTGCCGGCCGAATTCCTTCTGCATGTCTCCCGCAAAAATCATGGCGTCGTCCTGCTCGAGGGTACGTGCCGCTCCGACCGACCGCTGCGTCTCGAGGTCCTTCGGGATGAACGGATCGTCGTCTCCTCTGAATTACCGCTCGCGATCAGCCCCGTCGAAGCGATGTATCGTCACGTCGACCTGACGGACCTCGCACGCACCTTCGCCGGCAGACCCGTCGCTTCCAAGGAACCGCCGCGACCGACGTCCGTCGGCGAGCCAGCCGGCCTGCCGGACCGGGAGACTGCTCCGCGCTGGGTCGTGATGATCCACGGCTATAACGTCTCGGCGCAGGCCGCCCGGGGCTGGCAGGCGGAGACGTTCAAACGCCTGCGCGCGCTGGGGAGCAATGCGCGCTTCGTCGGCGTGACCTGGAATGGCGACACCGGCCTCGACTACCATCAGGCCGTCTTCCAGGCCTTCCAGGCCGGCGACGGACTCCCGCGCGCCCTGCGCTTCGTCGACGAAGGCCGGACGACGCTGGTCGCGCACAGCCTCGGCAACATCGTGGCCAGCCAAGGCGTCCAAGCCGGCTTCAAGCCGGCGCACTTCTTCCTGCTCAACGCCGCCTTGCCGCTCGAGGCGATCGCCGGCGAAGCGGTCACGCAAGCCTACGCGGCCGACATGACGGAAGCATCCTGGCGGAACTATCCCCGGAGGCTTTTCGCCTCCGATTGGTGGAAAACCCACGGCACCGATCATCGACGCCCCGGCTTCGCCTGGCCGAACTGCTTCCACCGCGTCCGTCTCCTCGGGGATGTCGTCAATTGCTTCTCCGCCGGAGAAGACGTGACGAACTGCCCGCCGGAGATGACCTCCGCCTCGGTCCTGGAGACCCTCTGGGCTGGGCGCTCCGTCGACTACGGAGTCTGGAAGACCCAGGAACTGCTCAAGGGCGTGGGCTGGACCCGCTCGCTCGGCGCCCTGCCGATGGAGCGCTCTCAGGGCGGCTGGGGTTTCAATCGCGTCTGGCGCGGCCGTTTCATACCGAGCGGACCGGAAAGGCTGCTCGGCGGCCGCTACGAACTCCTCGCCCCCGAAGTGGCCGCGCGGATTCCCGACGCCCAGCTGAGATCGCATCCCTTCTTCCGGCCGTTCGAACAGCAGGGCCTGCATGCGCGTTCCATCGCTCCGGGCGTACCGATGGCTGACCTCGCCAAGGTGCGCTACGACGCGCTCGCCCGAGGTCTGCCGGCGCTGAGCCCGGCGGCCGGCTCGACGCCATTCCCCGCGCTCGGAGGCGGCGCCTTGCTCGTGAACTATGACCTCGAACACCAAGGCCGCCCGGTGGGCGGAGCCTGGCCCGAGGAGGGGCATCGCTCGCCGCTGACGAGGGACCGCTGGCTGCATAGCGACTTCAAGAACGTCGCCCTGCCCTACGTCTACCCGCTTTTCCAGACGATGATCAACCGAGGGTCCCTGCGATGAGGCCTTTCCTTGCCGGCTTGCTCATGATGTCGCTCGACGCCCGCGCGGGCGAAAGATCCGTCGTGATCCGAGACGAGGACGGACACGGCCTGCCTGGGGCGGAGGTCGAAGCGATCCTGACGCCACGCGAAGACCCGCGTCTCGCCAGCGTGGTCACGCGCACGGGCGTGACCGACGGCTCCGGCCGCTTCCGCTTCGCAGCGGAGGACCGGCTGACGCTGACCCGCGTCAGGGCTAAGCAGGCGGGGTGCTTCGCCGCGGACGTCGATCATCGCCACGGACTCGGCCGCGCGGCGCAACCGACGGAGCTGCTGCTGACCCTGCCTCGGATGACCGAAGGCGTACCGCTCCATTACCGCGAAGTCCGCCTCTCCGGACTGCCCTCCGGCCGGCCGATCGGTTTCGACGCGGAGGTCGCCGACGCCGTCGCCCCTTGGGGCAAAGGACGCGTCACAGATTGCGAATTCTTCATCGAAGCCCAACAAGTCGGCTGGCTGGAATCACCGGAAGGGTTGACGGAACTCCGCCGCACCCCCGAAGGCAGGCGGATGGACGACCAGGAATGGGCGGAAA
>JAUMEU010000121.1:0-4537 GCA_032120295.1 Opitutales bacterium
GCCTTCGCGTTGGAGCCGAGGCCGAGTCCGTCGCAGAGTCCGGCCCCGAGGGCGTAGACGTTCTTGAGCGTGCCGCCGATCTCGACGCCGACGAGGTCGGTCGAGGTGTAAGTGCGTAAGGTCGGTCCGCTGACCGCCGCCTGGACTTCTTTCATCAGGGCGTCGCCGGCGGTGGAAGCGAGAACGAGCGCGGTGGGCAGCCCTTGCGCGACTTCATCGGCGTTGCTGGGTCCGCTCAGTGTGGCGACGGGAAGGTCGCCGAAGGCCGCGGCCATGAGTTCCGACGGCCGGCGCAGGGTGGCGAGGTCCAGGCCTTTGCACAGGGAGATCGCCATCTTGGCGCCCGAGTCGCGGACGGCGGGGCCGATCGCGGCGAGCAGTTCCGGCAGGCCTTTGGAAGGGCAGGCGAGGAAGACCAGGTCGGCGTCCATCAGCGCCGGCAGCGGCTCGAGGCCGATCTGGATCGAGTCATCGAGGCGGTGGCCGGGCAGGTAATCGGTGTTCTCGCGCGTGGTGGCGAGGGCGAGGGCTTGTTCGGCGCGCCGCGGCACGAGCGTGACGGTCTGGCCTTGGCGGGCGAGGTGGATCGCCATGGCCGTACCCCAGCCGCCGGCTCCGAAGATGACGCAGTTCATTTGGATTTCTTGGTGCGCACCTTGGCGGCCCAGCGGCGGACGGCCGCGACCGCGTCGCGGTGCAGGTTGGCTTCAGGTCGGACGAACGACGGCGGTTCGGGCGTGAGGCCGAGCAGGTCGTGGATGACGAGGATCTGGCCGTCGCAGCCGCGGCCGGAGCCGATGCCGATGGTCGGGACGGACACCGCTTCGGTGATCTTCGGTACGAAGGTTTCGTCCACGCATTCGACGACCATCGCGAACGCGCCCGCGGCGGCGACGGCCTGGGCGTCGATGAGGATCTTCTGCCGGTCCTCGGGCGTCAGGCCGCGGCGACGATAGCCGGCGGCGTGGACGCGTTGCGGGAGCATGCCCACATGCCCCATGACCGGGATGCCGGCATCGACGAGCCGGGCGATCGCCGGGGCGAGGGAGGCGCCGCCTTCGATCTTCACCGCCTTGACTCCGCCTTCCTGGAGGAAGCGTCGGCAGTAGCCGAGGAGCTTGGGGAAACTGTCGTGAGCCAGCCCGAAGGGTAGGTCGCCGACCACGAGGGCTTCGGTCTTCGCGCGGACGACCGCGGCCGAGTGGTGGATCATCATGTCCAAGGTGACCCCGACCGTGTCGGGCAGACCCAGGACGGCGTTGCCCAAGGAATCGCCGACGAGGATGAGGTCGGCGCCGCCGGCGTCCGCGATGCGGGCCGTGCTCACATCGTAGGCGGTCAGGCAGACGATGGGCCGGACGCCTTTGAGGGCGCGGAGGGACCGGGTGGTGGACTTCACGCCTTGGGCTTACCCAGAGACGCTCCGCTTGTAAAGCGTGGGTAAAGGGTGTATGGTGCAGGGGTGTGGCGTCATCTTGTCAGTCTCTTCCTTAAGACCGATTATCGGGTCAACGCCTACGCGCACCCGGATCTCTCGTCGCAGACCCGCTTGGCCTGGCATGCGCGCCTGAAGCTCCTGCTGAGCACCCGCCGCGGACTGGATCACGCCGATGAGACGCCGGTGCTGTGGGCTCGCCATCGCAAGTGGCTGCTGCTAGTCCTCGGGGGGCTGCTCGCCTGGTTCCTCGTCGAAAGCGCCGCCGGCTGGGGCTTCTACGAAGGCTGAGCAATCAACGACGGGCCTTCCAGCCGAAGTCGCGGTAGCGCCACGACCAGGTGCCGTCGCGTCGGCAGGTGACCGTGCCGAAACCTTCGGGTTTGCCGAAGACGGGTCCCTTCCACCACATGCCGCACACCGCGCCACCTTGGAGGTAGGTGACCTTGCCGATCTCGATCCGTTCGACGACGTGGCCGTGACCGCTGAGGACCAGCTGCAGGTTGTAGGCGTCGAAGAGTTTCCGGAAGGTATGCAGGTTGCGGACGATCGCCTTGCCGTCGAGGCGGTGATCGGGACCCATGAGCACCTGATGCCAGGTCGTATAGAAAGGGATGTGCGTGACCATCACGATCGGTTTCGTGGGGCCGGTCGCGGCGAGGTCCTGCTTCAGCCAGGCGAGCTGCGCGTCATCGATCCATCCTTCGTATTCGAGCGTCTCCTTGTTCTGTCCGATCGAGTCGAGGAGGATGAAGTGCCAGCCTTGGTGGTCGAAGCTCCGATAGGTGCGCGCGAGCCCGAAGCGTTCGGCGAAGAGCTTCTTGCCGTAATCCTGGTCGGTCGGCTTCACGAGCGACTTCGCCGACCAGCCGACGACATCGTGATTACCGATCACGTGATGGACCGGCAAGGCGAGTTCCTTGCTGCATTCGTCGAAGACCTTCCACTGTTCGCGGACGCGATCCATCCCGACGTCGAGCGCGTCGAAGATCAGGTCGCCGCCGGTCAGGACGAAGTCCGCCGGCGTGGCGAGGCGGTTGACGGCCCGCAGGCATTGACGGAAACCTTCCGGGGCGCCGAGTTCCGGCTGCACGTGGATGTCGGTCAGGAAGGCGAAGTCGAACGAGTCCGGCTCCGTCGGGGCGGCGAAAGCCGGTGCCGACAGTCCGGCCAGGAGGCTGGTGCCGAGGAAGCGACGGCGGTCCATGGTCATTTCAGGCGGGGCCGAAGCCGAAGAGGTCGATGCCGAGCTGCTTGGCGCGCGCGATCACGGCCGGCTTGTCGATGAGGATGACCGCGTCGGCCTCGAGGGCCGCCTTGGCCACGCCGCCTTCGGCCATGGTTTCGAGCGTCTTGACGCCGAAGCAGGGCACGTCGAAGCGCCAGTCCGGCTCATGCTTCGCGGTCTTGGTGAGCAGCATCTCCTTGCCGCCCGTCTGGACGCAGCGGCGGAGCATGTTGTCGGTGCCTTCGAAAGCTTCGACGGCGATGACGGTGCCTTTGGCCGTGACCACGGACTGGCCGACGTCGAGGCGGGCCATCTCGCGGGCCATGCGCGTGCCGAAGGCGAGCTGGTCGTCGCCGATGCCGCAGGCCCAGCCGGTCATGCAGCCGGGCGAGGCGAGGTGGTCGTCGAGGAAGACGCGCGCATCGAGCATGCGGACGCCGACCTTCTCGATCTCGGCCGAGATCGCGCCGAAGATCGTCTCGGCGTTGCGCTCCTTGAGCGAGGCCATGAGCGCGATGAGTTTCAGGTCGGGCACCATGCCCGTGAATAGCTTACGCGGCGTGACCTGGCCGGCCATGACCGCGCCCGCCGCGCCGAGTTCCTGGAGGGCGTCGAGCATCTGACCGAGCTTGCCGACGGGAATCGCGCGATGGTCGGCCGGGTCGAAGGTGGCGATCAGGGCCGGGTCGGTCTCTTCTTCGAAAGACACCAGCTTGATCTTGGCGCCGCGGGCGCGGGCGCATTCGACGAGAAGGGCGGGGTAACGGCCTTTGCCGGCGATCACCACGACGGTCCGCGAGGGAGCGAAGTCCGGAGGGAGGAATCGGGAGGCGACCGCCATGGGGGCAGTGTTTCGCCTGAGAGGCTCGGGCTCAAGCCTGCTTTGGGTTGCCACGGGCCCCGCGCCGGAACGTAATACGTCATGCCTGCTGCCATCGGCATCCTGGGTGGGACTTTCGATCCTCCGCATGCCGGACATGTGGCCGCGGCCGCGGCCGCGCAGAAGCAGCTCGGCCTCGACGAGGTCCGCGTCATTCCCGCGGGCCAGGCCCCCTTGCGCACGGGCGCCCCGGTGGCGTCCGCCGCCGACCGCGTCGCCATGTGTCGGCTCGCTTTCGCGGAGCATCCGTGGGCCGTCATTGACGACCGCGAGACCCTTCGCGCCGGCACGAGCTGGTCCGTTGATACCGCCCGCGAACTCGCGCGCGAGCATCCGGATGCCTCGCGGGTCTGGATCCTTGGCGCCGATCAGCTCGCCCGGCTCGACCGCTGGAAGGATGTCGTCGAGCTCTGCGGGCTGGTCGAGTTCGCCGTCCTGTCGCGCGACGGCATCTCGACCTTGCCGCCGCCGTCCCTGGCCGAGGTCATCCGCCTGACGGTGTTGAAGGCTCCTGAGGTGCAGGTTTCGTCGACCGCGCTGCGCGAAGCCTTGCGTCGCGGTGATTCGCCCCGAAACGGCTTGCCCCTAGGGGTCGCCCGCCACATCGATGAGCGCTCCCTTTACCAAGCCTGACCATGTCCGCCCTTAAAAAGAAGACCACCAAGAAGACTCCGGCCCGCCCGGCCGCGAAGTCCAAGTTCAAGGGCCGCGCGCCTGCCAAGGGTGGGAAGCCGGCGGCTCGTCCGGCTCGTCGCATCATCCCGGCCGTCCCGCCCCTGAAGGCCAAGAGCCGCGGGGAGAAGGCCGCCGCCAAGCCGATGGTCGTGCTGCCCAAACTGCCGGCTCACCTTGTCGCCGCCATCCGCGCGCTCGATGACAAGAAGGCCGTCGGGATCCGCGTCCTCGAGATGGGCCAGATCTCGTCCGTCGCCGACTTCCTCGTGATCGCTACCGGCACTTCCGAGCCGCACCTGCGTGCCTTGCGCATCGCCCT
>JAUMEU010000122.1:0-5054 GCA_032120295.1 Opitutales bacterium
GGCGAGGTCGCCAGCTTCGATCTCCTCGCCGAGACCCTGCGCCTGACCAACCTGGGCGAACTCACGGCCGGCGGCGTCGTCAACATCGAACCCAGCCTCCTGCCGACCGACCGCATGGGCGGCCACTTCGTGACCGGCCACATCGACGGCGTGGGCACGATCACCTTCCTCGGCCGCGAAGGCGCCGACTGGAAGCTCGATATCGCCGCGCCTGAATCTCTGCTCCGTCACGTGGTCCGCAAAGGCTGCGTGGCCGTGGATGGAATGTCCCTGACGGTGGCCGACCTGATCCCAGGCGGCTTCCGCATCTGGCTCATCCCCCACACCCTTGAAGTCACTAACCTCTCCCGCCGGAAGACCGGCGACCGGGTGAACCTCGAGTCGGACCTCCTCGCGAAGTACGCCGAGAAACTCCTCGGCAAGGCCTGAGCCTCAGGCCGGGTCGGCCGAAATAGCCCGCAGGCGTTCCTGGAGGCGGGCTGCCACGGCTTCATCATCCTCACCCTCGGCGGGCATCGCCTCGCGGCCGACGGTAAGATCGATGCGGGAGAAAGGCAGCGGCATCGCGAAACGATCCCAGCTTCCGAAACGGAAGCAGGAGGCGTAGCGAATCCCGAGCAGCAGGAAAGGACGTCGGGTCAGACGGGAGAGCGCGATGGCCCCGGGCTTGAACACCAGCGCCGGGCCCTTCGGCCCGTCGGGAGTGATACCGGCGTGATGTCCCGCCCGCATGGCGCGCGTCAACGCGATCAAAGCGGCGGCGCCGCGACGATGGGACGAACCACGCACCGCGGTGATGCCCATCAGCCTGAAGAAAGCGACCAGCCAGGCACCGTCCTTGCTCGTGCTGATGAGCGCTGAAATCGGACGGCCGAAGAGCCGTTGGCCGACCAAAGGGGCAATGAAGAGCTTGTCGTGCCATAGGAGGAGTACCGAAGGTCCGTCAGCGTCGTCGAAGCGATCCAGATCGCTCCGGAAACGCAGGGTGGAAAGCCACAGCCGAAGCAGCACCGCCAACGGCGCCACCCAGAGCCAATGATACCAAGGCACCACGAAAGGCGCATCGGGGGTCTCTGGGCGGTTCGCAGGCACGCCCTTCTCTCTCACCCCCGGGACGATATTTCAACCCATTACGCCGGCAGGCCCAGCGAGCGTCGCACCGAGGGCCGGCCAAGCAGATGGCCGAGCGGCGTCGAGAAGACCTCCGGCTCCGTCGCCGCCCAGGCCGCTGTCTCGGCGGGAGTGCGCCAAAGCACCGAGTCCACTTCGAAGGCGGCGACGGTGACGGTGAAATCACCCCTGAGGAGATAGGCCCGGACAAACTCATGGCCGAGCTCCGGATGACTGGGGGCGTAATCGATCTCGTGCAGGTCTGCCGGCGGCACGGAGACGCCCAACTCTTCACGGAGTTCGCGGACGGCGGCAGGCAGGTAATCCTCCCCGGAATCGACGTGACCCGCGCACGAGGTGCTGAGCAGGCCGGGACAGTTGTCCTTGGCGTAGGAACGCCGCTGGAGGCAGAGCTGGCCGTCGGCGCGCAGCCAGAAGATATGGATGGCGCGATGGCGGAGGCCGCGACGATGGATCTCCCGTCGATACTCCCGGCCGACGACCTGATCACGCTCGTCGACAACATCGAAGACCTCGTCCGGTGACTGGCCGACTTCACGCAGTGTCATCGTCCGAGGTCCATGATGACGTTCCATCGCTTGTTCAGTTCGCGGTCGTGTTTCTTCCAATCGGGATCCCAGGCCGCCAGCTGATTCCAGAAACGGTCCGAATGATCCATGTGACGACGATGGGAAAGCTCATGCAGGATGACATGGTCGTGCAGCATCGGCGGAAGCAAGATCAGGCGCCAGTTCAAGGAGAGCGTTCCCGTAGTGGAGCAGGACCCCCAGCGGGTGGTCTGGTCGCGCACGCTCACCTGCTCGACCGTGACCCCGACCTTGCGGCTGAGACGGTCGACGGCGAGGGACAGCCCCGTCTCGGCGAGCCGCCGGACGACCCGGACCGCACCCGGCTCGGGATCGGCCGAAGGCATGACCAGGCTTACCTTGTCCTCGGTCTTGGAGATGCGGATGGAGCCACGCGCACCCTGCTCCATCTCGATGGCCAGCAGACGGTCGTCCAAAGTGACCCAGGGGAACTTGCGCAGATGGGAGGTCAGCGACGGCTGCACGGTGCGGGATTTCGCCAGCACCCGCTCGAGCCAGGGCAGATTGTCACGGAGGAAGGCCTGCGCCGAAGCTTGTGAAGCGTGCGGAGGATAGGTCAAGACGACCTTGGGGCCGGGCTTCACCGACAGACGGACACGGGTAGTCCGCACGGAGACCTTCGGCCAGACCTGCACGGCCTTGCCCGCGACGTGTACGGTGATCGGCTGGTCGTCCTGTTCCATGCTTAGCTTTGCAGTGAACGCCGCTCGGCTTCGGCGACGACCCGGGCCGTATGGCGTCGCAAGGCGGAGTCCGGATCGATGCCCGCGTCGCGACAGGCGGCGACGAGCTCGAAGAGCCGGCTGCCGGCCGAATCTTCGGTGAGACCTTGGGACTGAGCCTCGACGCGGGCGACTTCGACCGTGGCGCCGGCGTCGAGCTGCTTCTTGCGGATCTGTTTCCAAACCTCGCGAGCAGTAAGCAAAGCGTTCAAAGACGGAGGCAGCTCCTTGAAGACGGTCGGCTTCTTGGCTCCCTTCTCCTTGAGCTTGATCTGCTCCCATTGCGTGACGACCGCGTCGGACGAACCGAGCTTCGCGCCGTCGCCGAAGACATGCGGATGACGACGTAACATCTTCTCGTTCACTTCCTGGGCCACGTCGTCGAAGGTGAACTGGCCGGCTTCCGCCGCCATCTGCGCGTGCATGGCGACATGGAAGAGTAGGTCGCCCAATTCCTCGCGCAGGTTCGCGACGTCATCGCGGTCGATGGCCTGGACGAGTTCGGCGACTTCTTCGACCAGGCAGTCGCAGAGGGTGCGATGCGTCTGTTCCCGGTCCCAAGGGCAGCCGTCGGGAGCACGGAGTCGGGCGGTGGTCGCAAGCAGGAGGTCGATGCCGGGCATAGGCCGATGCAGAAGGCTCGAAGGAAGGGAGTCAAAACGATTGCCAGAAGCCCGGGGAGCGCTTGCTTAAGGCCAGTGGACAAGCTGACCGAAATCATGGACGCCAAGCGCCGGGAAATAGCCCCGTTCGCCCGTCCCGTCACCGACGCCGAACTGGCGGCCTTCGCCGGCCGCCATCAGGGACCCGGCTTCCGTCAGTCTCTGGCGGTCCCGGGCCGCCTGACGGTGATCGCCGAAGTGAAGCGAGCCTCCCCGAGCGTCGGCCAGATTCGCGAAGGCGTCGACGCCGTGGCCCAGGCCCGCGCCTATTCCGCCGCCGGAGCCGACTGCCTCTCGGTGCTCACCGAGTCCAGATACTTCAAAGGCGAGCTTCAGGACCTGGCCGACGTAGTCCACGACCAGGCTGGCTGGCCGCGCCCCATCCCCTGCATCCGCAAGGATTTCATGGTGCACCCTTACCAGGTGCTCGAAGCCGCCCAAGCGGGCGCGCGTTGCATCCTCATCATCGTGCGGGGACTGACCGACGACGAGATCCGTCCGATTCACCGGTCCGCCAAGCTCGCCGGCCTCGACACGCTCTTCGAAGTGCACGACGAAGCCGAGCTCGATCGCGCCCTGCGCCACGAGCCCGACATGGTCGGCGTGAACAATCGTAACCTGTCCACCTTCCAGATCGACCTGTCCTTCGCGGAGCGGGTCATCCCGCACATGCCCAAGTCCGTCCTGAAGGTCGCCGAGAGCGGCCTCAAGACCGCCGAAGACGCCGCCCGCATGCGGACCGCCGGCGCCGACGCCCTGCTGGTCGGCGAATCCCTGATGCGCGCCGCCGATCCGGCCGCGCTGATGAAGGCGTTGCAATCCGCATGAACGAAGGACCCCTTTCGGCGAACGAGACCCGGGACCTGCTGGCCCGCCTCTCGCACATGCCCAAGAAGTGGCTCGGCCAGAACTTCCTGATCGACGGCAACATCGTCCGCAAGTCGCTCGAACTCGGTGAAGTGAAGTCCGGCGACACGGTCGTCGAAGTCGGCCCCGGACTGGGCACGCTGACACGCACCCTGCTCTGCGCCGGCGCCGACCTCTACGCGGTCGAAGCCGATCGCACGATGCACTTCCACCTGACGGAATCCTTGCTGCCGCGCTTTCCGAAGACTTTCCACCTCAAGGAAGGAGATGCCGTCGATTTCCCACGGGCTGGCCTGACCGACGTGACCGATGGCTCGTTCAAGGTCATCGCCAACCTGCCCTACGCGATCTCGACCCCTTGGATGGACGCCATCTGCGCCGGCCCCCATCCGTCGATGATGGTGCTCATGCTGCAGCGCGAAGCCGCCGAACGCCTCACCGCCGACGTCGGGACCGGACATTGGTCGGCCGTCACCGCGCAGGTCCATCTCGCCTTCGAGAAGATCAAGGTCCATCCGGTGCCGGCCCAGTCCTTCAATCCTCCGCCGAAAGTAGATTCGTGCCTCCTCGTCCTCCGCCGCCGCCCCGACGCCCGCCGGCTCAGCCCGCGCGCCCGCGAGGTCGCCCGCATGCTTTTCACTCAGCGCCGCAAGCAGGTGGGCTCAGCCGCCAAGAAGCTCTTTCCCGACTCCCCGGATGTCGCCGCCTGGCTGGCCGATCTTCCGCTCTACGGGCTGACCAGCCTAGCCCGGCCCGAGACGATTCCAGCCGAAGCCTGGCTGACCCTCTGACGCCTGGGGTTGCATTCCGTCCCGTCTCCGCTCCTTATCCCGCCATGTCTGTCAAAGTAGGCCTCGTCTCCCTCGGTTGCGCCAAGAACCTGATCGATTCCGAGATCATGATCGGTCACCTCGCCAAAGCCGGCATGTCCATGACCCCGGACGCCGCCGAAGCCGATGTCGTCATCGTGAATACCTGCTCCTTCATCGACGCCTCCAAGCACGAAGCCCTCGAAGCCATCTACGAGATGAGCGACGGCAAAGCCACCGCCCGCAAGAAGGGGCAGAAACTCATCGTGGCCGGCT
>JAUMEU010000123.1:0-2787 GCA_032120295.1 Opitutales bacterium
CTGGTAGATACCGTCGTTGATGCCGTAACAGGCGACGACCAACGTCGGTTTGAACTGCGCGAGTACACGACCGAGACGCTCATGGAGATCCGGACGCGGGAACGCGCCGCCGGCGTGACCGGGTTCGGAGAGACCGGAAGTCGTCTCGCTCGAGAGTCCCATGTTCACGATCGTCGCGCGGGCCATGCCCTTCTGCGCGCGGATCGCCGATTCGACGTAGACCGTCCAGTTGCCGCCGTACGTGATGCTGTCGCCGAGGAAGAGGACGCGCGGTTCCTGCTTGTCGGCCGAAGCGCGGGCGGTGAAGAGACACAGGAGGACAAGGAAAAGCCGGGGCATACCCCACACTCTGGCAATCCGGCCGAGAAGGTGAAAGCGGATTAAGGAGCGACTTATTAACGGACGCCCACTTCGGCCTTCTCCCGGCGGGCGGTCCGAGTATCGTCAGCGGTCCTGAATCCGCCCATCCACATCAAGGGAGCCCGCACCCACAATCTCAAGGATGTCGAACTGACCATCCCGCGTGGTCAGCTGACCGTCATCACCGGAGTCAGCGGCTCGGGTAAATCCTCCCTGGCCTTCGATACCCTGCACGCCGAAGGGAGCCGCCAATACCTCGAATCCCTCTCCGCCAAGGCCCGCGGCATGCTGGATTCCGCCCCGCGGCCCGACGTCGACTTCATCCGGGGCCTCTCCCCGGTCATCGCCATCGCCCAACGGACCGGCGGCAACACTAACCCCCGTTCGACGGTCGCCACCCTGACGGAGATTGCCGACCACGCCCGCCCCCTCTGGATCATCGCCGGCGACCGCCGCTGCCTGCAGGACGGGCATCCGGTCCGCCGTCGCTCGCTGGACGACAACCTCCGCGCCCTCGAAGCCATCCCCGCCGACACCCGGCTGATGGTCGTCGCCCCGGTCGCCAAGGACAAACCCTCCGTGCTGCTCGAAGCCTCCGCCGACCTCGGCCGCCGGGGCTTCTCCCGCGTCCGTGTGGACGGCACCGTCGCCACGCTTGAAGAAGCCGCCGGCCTGCTCACCGGCCGCGAAGCGAAACAGCTCGACGTCGTGGTGGACCGCATCGTCGCCGGACCCGACCAGCGTAGCCGCTTAGCGGACTCGCTGGAACTCGCCTTCCGCGAAGGCCGCCACCGCGCCAGCGTACTGGCCGAAAAGGACGGACGCTGGGAAGAGCACGTGCTCTCGCTCCACCTCGCCTGCGAACACTGTGGCGAGACTTACGAGCCCATCAGCCCGAAGGCGCTTTCGCACAACCACCCTGAAGGCGCCTGCGCGGACTGCGGCGGCTTGGGACGACAGATGCGCTTCCAGGAAAGTCTCTCCATCCGCGACGAATCCCTCTCGCTCCACGACGGCGTGGTGAAGCCCTGGAAATGCGCCACGCGCAAGACGCTCATCCATCGCAACGCGATCACCCGGGCGCTCGCCGAACAGGTACCGTTCGACCAGAAGACGCCATGGCGCGAGCTCCCCAAGGCCGTCCGCGACCTGCTGCTGCACGGCGATCCGAAGCGCAAGTTCCTGCTCCCTCCGCCGAAAGGCCGCAAGCCCGTCGAGGCCGTCTGGACAGGGATGTTCACCGAACTCGAACACGCCTACCGCACCACCACCGGCGAGTCGCTCCGCCAGCGCCTGCTGCAGTTCCAAGCGGGCTCCGTCTGCGCCGGCTGCCAAGGCCGCCGCCTCTCCCCTGCCGCCCTCTCGCTGCGCCTGAACGGCAAGACCATGGCCGAGTTTTTGGCGATGACCATCCCGGCCGCGCTGGAGTTCACGAAGCAGCTCGCGACGCACCCAGCCGTGATGCCGGCCGAAGAAGCCCGCCGCGGACTCGAGCAACGCCTGGCGTTCCTGCACGAGGCCGGCCTCAACTACCTCACGCTCGCCCGCGAATGCAGTTCGCTCTCCGGCGGCGAAGCCCAACGCGTGCGCCTCGCCACGCAGCTCGGCCTCGGACTCGTCGGTGTGACCTACGTCCTCGACGAGCCCAGCATCGGCCTGCACCCGAGCGACCACCAACGCCTCATCGGCTCGATCCGCGGCCTGCGTGACCTCGGCAACACCGTCCTCGTGGTCGAACATGACCGCGACATGATGCTCGCGGCGGATCACCTCATCGAGATGGGACCTGGCGCCGGTATCGACGGCGGACGCATCGTCTTCGAAGGCACGCCTAAGGCCTGTGCCGCGCACGCGACTTCGCGCACCGGGGCCTATCTTTCCGGCCGCGCCACGCTCGAAGGCATCGTGAAGCGCAAGCCCATCGGCAAGGCCGCCATCACGGTCAAAGGCGCCACCGAGAACAACCTCAAGGACGTCACCGCCTCCTTCCCGATCGGCGCGCTTACCGTCGTCTGCGGCGTCTCCGGCTCCGGCAAGAGCACGCTCGCGATCGACATCCTCTCCGCCGCCGCGGCCCGCAAGATCAACGGCGCCAAGGTCGTCCCTGGCCGTCACACCGGACTCGAAGGCCTGGAGCAGATCACCGCCTTCACCGCGGTGGACCAGGAGCCCATCGGACGCAGCCCGCGTTCGAATCCGGCCACGTTCACCGGCATCATGGACCTCATGCGCGACCTCTGGGCCGCGCTTCCCCTCGCCAAGGCCCGCGGCTACGGCCCCGGACGATTCAGTTTCAACGTGCGCGGCGGACGCTGCGAGACCTGCGCCGGCGAAGGTTCGGTCGCGCTCGACATGCAGTTCCTCGGCGAGACGTTCGTCGATTGCCCCAGCTGCGCCGGCCGACGTTTCAACCGCGAGACGCTCGAG
>JAUMEU010000124.1:0-2889 GCA_032120295.1 Opitutales bacterium
CCGTCTCGAGCTGCTCGATCCAGATGCCGTCCTGGTCGATCTTGGCCTTGGCGTTGCGGTCGGCGGAACAGGAGACGGCGAGGCCGATCGGACACGAGGCGCCGTGGCGCGGCAGGCGGACGACGCGCACGTCGAGGGCGAACCACTTGCCGCCGAACTGCGCCCCGATCCCGAGCTGGTGCGCGACCTGGAGGAGCTCGGCCTCGAGCGCGGTGTCGCGGAAGGCGCGGCCATGTTCGTTGCCGGTCGTGGGCAGCGCGTCGTAGTAATGGGTCGAGGCCAGCTTGACGGCCTTCATGGTCGCTTCGGCGGAGGTGCCGCCGATGACGAACGCGAGGTGGTACGGCGGGCACGCGGCGGTACCGAGCGACTGCATCTTCTCGGTCAGGAACTTGACGAGGGACTTGGGGTTCAGGACGGCCTTGGTCTCCTGGTAGAGGTAGCACTTGTTGGCCGAACCGCCGCCCTTGGCGACGAAGAGGAACTCGAACTTGGAACCCTTGATGGCGGCGATATCGATCTGCGCGGGAAGGTTCGTGCCGGTGTTCTTCTCGGTGTAGAGATCGATCGGCGCGAGCTGCGAGTAGCGGAGGTTGTTCTGCGCGTAAGCTTGATAGACGCCCAGCGAGAGGGCTTCGGCGTCGTCGGCGCCGGTCCAGACCTGCTGGCCCTTCTTGGCGGTGATGGCCGCGGTACCGGTGTCCTGGCAGAACGGCAGCACGCCCTTCGCGGCGACCTCGGCGTTGCGCAACATGGCAAGCGCGACGGCGCGGTCGTTGTCACTGGCTTCCTTATCGGCGAGGATCGCGGCGACCTGCTCGAGGTGCTCGGTGCGCAGGTAGAAATTGATGTCATGCAGCGCCTGGTTGGCGAGCAGCGTCAGGGCTTCCGGCGCGACCTTGAGGATCGGCTTGCCGTCGAACTCCGCGACGGAGACGTGCTCCTTGGTGAGCAGGCGATACTTCGTGGTATCGTCGCCCAACGGAAAGGGATCCTGATAATGGAAGGGAGAGGCCATCGCCGTCACCATACGGCAGGCCCTCCCGCCCGCAAACGGAAACAGGTCAGCGCGCGGGCATCAGTGCCGGCCCGCCGAGGCGCACGCCGCCCAGTACCGTGCCTTCGGTCAGGTCGACCGAGACCAAGGCCAGACCAGCATCGCCTGCGGCGGAACGCACGAGTCCAGCGACCTTCCCTTCGGGCGTCTTCAGTTCGAGGCCGACAGAGACCGGCCCCTCGACGCGGCGGAGGATTCGGCGCAAGGAGCCCATGGACTGGATGCGCGCCATGACTTCCTGTCCGAGATAACATCCCTTCGTATAACTCACCCAGGCATCGAGGCCGCACTCCTGGGGAAACTCGCCGGCGCCACAATCAGCCGGCACGGCCGGCACCCCGGCATGGATGCGCCTGACTTCGAATTCACGCAGGGCGCCAGGCAGGCCGGGCAGACATGTTCCCGGAGGGACCAGCACATCCCAGGCGACATGACCGAAGCGCCTCGTCGCAAAGAGCCGGGCGCCAGTGATCTCAGGGACACCCTCACCCCAGATCAGCCATCGCTCCCAGCGGGAAGTCTCATCCACCGCGACGACGTCGTCGGCGATGACGTTGGCGGTCACGACGGCGATGACCTCATCCGCCGCCAGATGCGGACAAAGTAACAGAAAGGATCCATCGGTCTCCTTGGAGATGATCGTGTGCGCGAGCACCCGGCCCTTGCGATTAAGCCAGAGCGCGTCCGTCAGCGCGACGCCCCGCAGGTCGGCCGTGCACTGCCCCTGGAGGAAAGCCGCCGCGTCTTCGCCCGTGATACGGACGACCGCGGTGTCAACTGAGGCGAAGCGCACGGACATCAGAGCAATAGCCAGAGTCGACCGAGCCCATGCAACAACAGGTTCGCGTAGATTGCAGCCATGACGTCATCGAGCACGACGCCAAACCCTCCGGGGAGTTTCTCCAGCGCCTTGATGCCGAGGGGCTTCGTGATGTCGAAGAGGCGGAATAATATAAACCCGAGCAGAATAAAGAGCAGGCCTGGCTTCGTCCCGCCATGCATCGCGAAGCCCATCGGATTGAAGAGATAAACCAATGGCATCGCCACGAATTCATCTAGGTTCACTTCCTGCGGGTCTTTCTTGCCGATGATGGCCGCCGCGACCCCGCAAATCAGGATGCCGGCGAGAACCACCAGCGAGTCGAAGACGAATTCATGATACCAGCCTTTGTTGTAGGCCAACCGCACCACTAACGCCCACCAGAGCACCCCCGCCGCGGAGCCCCAGGTGCCCGGCGCCTTGAGGCGTCCGAGCGGACCGAGCGTCGCGATCTGGACGATCATGAAGACAGGCCGGGCAGATGCCGGCGATGCCGGATGAGGTAGCTGGCGCCCGAGACGACGGTGATCAGCACCGCCAGCCAGAAGAGGCCGGTGATGATGACTTCCCAGTGCTGGTGCCACTCCGCCGAAAGTTTCCAGTGCGTCTCGTAAGCACGCAGGCCGATGAGGTGGCCGATGGCCAGGATCTGCAGGAACGTCTTGATCTTGCCGAGGCCCTCGGCCTCCAGGACCTGACCCGAGGCGGCGGCCACGAGGCGGAGACCCGTGATGAGGAATTCGCGGATCAGGATGAGCACCACGCCGAAGGACGTCAGGAGCTCAGTCGACGCAGCCCTATCAAGCGGCACGCCGGCGTCATCCCAGAGCGTCACCGGGAGGCAATCGATGGCGGCGAGACCGATCAGCAGGCCAAGGATGAAGATCTTGTCGACCAGGGCGTCCATCAGCCGGCCGAAGTCGGTCACGGCGTTCAGCTTGCGGGCGATCCAGCCGTCGAAGATGTCCGTCAGGGCCGCCAGGATGAACAAAGCGAGCGCCGCGCTGGCCCA
>JAUMEU010000125.1:0-1237 GCA_032120295.1 Opitutales bacterium
AGCAGGAGAGCGAGGTCGAGTGGCTTGCGAGCCTTCTTCGCCGCGGCAAGCGGGGCGATCGGGGCGGGGAGCGTTAGCAGCGTGTGCGCTTCGGCCCACTTACCCGCGGCCTTCTTGGCGTCGGCCGGACGACCGGCGCCCGCACCCGACTCCACCGGCTTGATGACCTGCGTGAAACCATCGCGGGAAAGGCGACGCGCGAGCAGGCCGGCGACGTGGGTCTTACCCACGCCAGTGTCGCTGCCGGTGACGAAGATGAGGGCCATGTTATTTGCAGCCACAACCGCCGTTGCCGCAGGATTCTTCAGCGGCGTTGGCCGCGGCGAATTCCGCGACGTTCGGCCATTCGGCCGGCTTAGCGTCCGCCGGGGCGAGGTCGCCGCGGTGGATGCGACGGGCTTCGTCCGGGTGCATCGGGTGCAGGCCGAGACGCTTCATCAGGTTCATGTCCTCTTCGATGTCGGGATTACCGGTCGTGAGGAGCTTCTCACCGAGGAAGATGGAATTGGCACCGGCGAGGTAGCAGAGGGCCTGCGTCTCATCGTTCATGTTGGCACGACCGGCGGAGAGGCGGACCATCGCCTTCGGCATCAGGATGCGGGCGACGGCGACGGTGCGGACGAACTCGATCGTATCGACGAATTTGCGGCCCGCGAGCGGCGTGCCTTCGACGGCCACCAGGGCGTTGATCGGCACGGAGTCCGGCTGAGGGTCGAGCTGCGCGAGCTCGACGAGCATCTTGAGGCGATCGTCGACCGTCTCACCCATGCCGAGGATGCCGCCGGAGCAGACCTCGAGGCCGGCCTTGCGGACGTTCGAGAGGGTCTGGAGGCGGTCGTCGTAGGTGCGGGTGGTGATGATCTTGGAGTAGTGCTCGCGCGAGGTGTCGAGGTTGTGGTTATACACGTCGCAACCGGCCTGCTTGAGGCGGGCGGCCTGCGCTTCGCTGACCATCCCGAGCGTGCAGCAGACTTCGAGGCCGAGTTCCTTCACGCCGGAGACGGTGTTCAGGACGCTGTCGAACTGCTTGCCATCGTTCACGCGGCGCCAGGCGGCGCCCATGCAGAAGCGGGTCGCGCCGCCGGCCTTGGCCTTGCGGGCGTCGGCGAGGATGGCCTGCGTCTCCATCAGGGCTTCGGTCTCGAGGCCGGTCTGGTTGTGGATGGACTGCGGGCAATAAGCGCAGTCTTCAGGGCAGGCGCCGGTCTTGATCGACTTGAGCGTGCAGAGCTGCACG
>JAUMEU010000125.1:1247-2770 GCA_032120295.1 Opitutales bacterium
ACTTGCTGAGCCTTGAAGATCAGCGTGTTGAGCGGCAGGTCGTAGAGCGCTCGGGCTTCGGTGAGGTGGGGCATTGATTTAGAGTATGGAGTTTAGAGTATCGAGTATCGGGGAAGGTAGGGACACGACCACGTCGTGTCCTATGCGGGGAGAGACGGCAGAACTTCGTCCATGGCTTGGCGGACGGCGCGGACGAGGTGCTTCACTTCGTCGGGCTGGATGGAGATCGGCGGGACGAACAGGAGCGAATCGCCCAAAGGGCGGATGATGAGCCCATGGCGGCGGGCCGCCAACGCGACCTGGAAACCGGCGCGGGTGTCGGTCGGCCAGCGATCCGCAGAGGCCGGCTTGAATTCGACGGAACCGGTGAGGCCGAGCTGACGGAAGGTGCGCACTTGCGCATGCCCTTCAAAGGCGGCAGCCATCTCACGACCGAGCAGCGCGGCGCGCTCGGCGACCTGACCCGAAGCCAGCATGGGCTTCAACTTGCGCAGCGACGCACGGGCGACGGCGCAGGCGAGCGGATTGCCCGAGAAGGTATGCCCGTGGAAGAAGGTCCTACCTTCGGAGAACTTCCCGAGGAAGGACGAATAGATCTGCTCCGAGGTCAGCGTCGCGGCCAGCGGCAGGTAGCCGGCGGCGAGACCTTTAGCGAGGCAGAGGAAGTCCGGGACGACGCCTTCGCGCTCCGACGCCGTGAGCGCACCGAGGCGACCGAAGCCGGTGAAGACTTCGTCGAGGATGAGGTGGACGCCATGCTGGCGGCATAGGGCGGCGACGGCTTTGACGAAACCAGCGGGCTGCTGGACCATGCCGGCGGCACCTTGGACGACGGGCTCGAGGATGAGGCAAGCCGTCGTGGCGGCATCACGCTCCAGCATGGCCTTCAGCGCGGCCAGCGAAGCGGAGGCGTCAGTGCGGGCGACCTGGCCGGCGCATTCGGAATGGACCGGCGCGGGGAAAGTCTGGGCGGCGAAGAGCCACGGATTGAAACGACGATGGAACTCGGAGCGCTCGCCGACGGCCATCGTCCCGAAGGTATCGCCATGGTAGGCTCCTTCCATCGAGATGACCCCACGCTTGGCTTCCTGGCCGACGAGCTGCCAATACTGGAACGAAAGTTTCAGGGCGACCTCGACGGCGTTGCTGCCGTTGTCGGTGTAGAAGCAACGCGACAAGGCACCACCCGTCAGGCCGGCGAGATCTTCGGCGAGTTCCGTGGCGACCGGGTGGTTCAGGCCGAGGAGCGTCACGTGGGCGACCTGCTCGAGCTGCTCGCGCAAGGCGCGGTTCAGGTCGGGGTCGTTGTGACCGTGGACGTTCGTCCAGACCGAGGCGTTACCGTCGAGGTAGCGCTTCCCTTCCCCGTCGATCAGCCAGCACCCTTCACCGCGGACAAGGTGCAGACGAGGGTTATCCTGATACTCCCGCATCTGGGTAAACGGATGCCACCCGAAGCGCCGGTCGGCGGCATCGAGGGCGTCCGTGACGGACGAAGCGGCTGCGGCGGCAGTCGGCATACC
>JAUMEU010000126.1:0-3031 GCA_032120295.1 Opitutales bacterium
GCTCCTCTTCCTTCGAGGCCTTCTTAGAGATGCCCTCGGAGTGTTCTTGGAAATACATGAACGGCAGGTTCTTGGCGCCGAGGTCGCGCAGGAGCGCCGGAATCTGGTCGGCCCACTCGTGCAGGTGATGCGGGGCGAAGGCTACGCCGAGCGCAGGGGATTTGTTCAACTCGGCGAAGGCACGGAGCGAATCCGGATGGTGCAGCGCCTGGTTCGAATGGTTCTCGATCGCGATGCGGACGCCCAGCTCCTCGGCCTTGGCGGCGTGGGGCTTCATGTCTTCGAGGAACTTCGCGATGGCCGCCTTGGCCGCCGCGCCCGAAGGATTCTTTGGTCCGGTGCTGCCGCAGACGACCGTCGTGCCGCCGTGCTGCTTCACCCAGGCCATCTCGTCCTGGAGCTTGAACGGGCCCAGCGGATAACGGGTGCTGACGCCGAGCTTGACGCCGTGCTGCTTCAACAAGGCCGCGAAGGCCGCGTCGCCGAGCGCGGCGGCCTGCTCGCGTTGGTCGCCGTGCACCTTGCACCAGAGGTCGAGCGATTCGCTGCCGGTCTTGGCGACCTCGGGTAGCACCTCGGCAAGCGGCGCGTAGCCGTACATCGCGGACGAAAGCACGTAGCGGAGGCGGAAGGGCTCCGCGGCCTGGGCCCGCAGGGCGGGGGCGGCGGCGACCGCGGCGGCGGCGAGGCCGGCGGAACGAAGGAAATCGCGACGGGAAAGCATGGGCTTACTTCTTGGCGACTTCGGCTTCGAGCATCTTGATCCAGGGACCGACGAAGGCGCCGTTGTCATGGAAGGTGCGGCCGCTGACCATGTTCCGGTCGATGACGACGGGGGCGTTGACGAACACGCCGCCGCAGACTTCGAGGTCGAACTTGCACTTCGGCACGGTGGCCATGCGCAGGCCCTTCACGATGCCGGCGCGGGCGACGATCTCGACGCCGTGGCAGACGCTCATCATCGGCTTCTTATGTTCCCAGAACCAGCGAGTGGCGGCCAGCAGGGCCTCGTCCTCGCGGAGATACTCCGGGGCGCGGCCGCCGCTGAAGAAGATGCCGACGTACTCCTCGGGCTTGATGTCCTTGAAGGCGATGTCCGAGTTGATCGTGTAGCCTTCCCACTCCTTGGTGATCGTCCAACCTGGCTTCACTTCGTGGAGCACGGTCTGGTAGACGCGCTTCTCGGGCGTCGCGAAGACCGGCTGGAAGCCGGCCTCCTGCAGACGGTAGACCGGGTACATCGTGTCGAGCAGCTCGGTGGCGTCGCCGATGATGATGAGCACCTTGGGCTTCTGGGCGTTCTCAGGCTTGTCGGCGCCCGACGAGATCGAGGCCTGGTTCTTGTTGTCGATGAGGCCGGCGGCGGAGACCAACGAGCAAAGGCCGAGTAGGCCGAGGGTAAGGAGGCGGAGCTTCATGGGGGTGGCAGGACTATATCCTTTCTTGCCGGTAAAGTCATTACAGGTATGATGCACTAAAAGTAAGGTTTTTGGTCAAAGCCATGCCCTCCCCTTCGCCACGTCGCGCCCCGCGGGTCGCCCTGCTCATCGAGACCACGCGCAGCTATACGCGCGAGCTGCTCGCGGGCGTCCGCAGCTACGTGGCGGCCCATGGGCCGTGGTCGACCTACCTCGAACTGCGCGCCCTCGACTCCTCGCCCCCCACCTGGCTGAAGGACTGGGACGGCGACGGGATCCTGACGCGTACCTTCAGCGCGGAGACCTCCAAGCTGGTCGCGGCCACGGGCCTGCCCGCCGTCGAACTCCGCTCCACGCACTTCGCGGGCGACCGACCGTTCGTGGGCTGTGACAACGAGGATATCGGCCGCATGGTGGCGGAGCATCTCTATGAACGGGGCTTCCGGCACTTCGCCGCGTACAGCCAGCGCAACGAGGAGTTCTTCATCGAGCGCGTGGCGAACTTCAAGAAGGTGATCCGGGGCTACGGCCACCGTTGTCATGAGCTGCCCGAAAACCACCCCGAACGCGTCCCGGACTGGGAGCAGAGCCAGGCCCGCCTCATCCGATGGATCGCGCAGCTGCCCAAGCCGGTGGGCATCTTCGCCTCGACCGACCAGCTCGGCGTGCGTCTGCTCGAGGCCTGCCAGACGGCGGGCGTGGCGGTGCCCGAAGAAGTCGCCGTCGTCGGGGCCGAGAACGAGGAGACGCTCTGCAGCTTCACCACCCCGCCCCTCTCCAGCGTCCGCTTCGACGGCCATGCGGTGGGCTTCGCCGCCGCGGAACTGCTCGACCGCCTGATGCGCGGCAAGTCCGCGCGGACCAAGCCCTTCCTGCTCGCCCCCAAAGGCATCGAAGTGCGCGGCTCTTCGGGCGAGCGGGTCCTCCGCGACCGCCTCGTCGCCCGCGCGGTCGCCCTCATCCGCGAAGGAGCCACGCGCGGTCTCGACGTCAATGAACTCGCCGCGAAACTCGGCGCCTCGCGTAGCACGCTCGACCGCCGCATGAAGGCCGCGTTGAAGCGTTCGCCGAAAGGCGAGATCCTGCGCGTTCGTTTCCGCGAAGTGGAGCGGCTCCTGCGCGAGACCAACCTGACGATCGACCTCATCGCCGAGCAGACCGGCTTCACGCACAGTCACTACCTACAGGCGGCGTTCAAGGCGCGGACCAAGCTGACGCCGGGCAAGTTCCGTCGCGCCCAGGCCTGATCAGCGTCGGAGGCCGACGATATCCTCGGGCTCGGCCCAGGCGAAGAGTTTCGCCTTGGAACCCACCCGTTGCCGGGGATTGGCCTCGGCGATCCTAAGGACCACGCCGGAGGGCGTCTTGAAGTCATGCAGCGAGACGTCGCCCTGGAACAGCGAAGCCACGATCGCGCCTGCGAAGGCGTTCTCATCGGGCGACATGAGGTCGAGTTTCAGGCACTCCGGACGGATACAGACCGTGATCGTGTCGCCCGCGGCCGGCGGCTCGTCGGGTGTGGCCAAGGCGCCGCGGACCTCGCCCACGGCGGTCTCCGCCACGAACTCGCCCGCGCCGACGTGCGTCACCTTGCCCGGCACGAGGTTGGTCGC
>JAUMEU010000127.1:0-3047 GCA_032120295.1 Opitutales bacterium
TGCACCCGGACATCGTCGTGCTGACCAAGGTCGCCCGCGAGATCATGCCGCGCCAGATCCAGCTCGAGACCTCCACGCAGCAGAGCGGCAACCTCGGCGGCCTGCTGTGCGGCTTCTTCAAGAGCGATTACGCCCTCATCGGCCGCTCGCTCCATGACCTCATCGCCGAGCCGCATCGCCACCGCCTGATCCCCGAGTTCTATCGCGCCAAGGCCGCCGCCATGGCCGCCGGCGCGCTGGGCTTCTCGATCTCCGGGGCCGGCCCCAGCGTGTTCGCGCTGTGCGAAGGCGAAGAGACCGCCCGCAAGGTCGCCGCCGCCGTCGCCGCCGTGTTCTCGTCGGTGCCGATCAAGGCCACGCCTTACGTCTCGCGCATCAATCCCAAGGGTGTCCATGTCCTCTCCGAGTCCTAAGTTGGAATTCGTCTCCACCGCCGACGCCGCCTGTCGCGGCTCCCTGCGTGACGTGCTGCTGTCGGCCATGCCCGGCAAGGGCGGCCTCTGGGTGCCGACGCACATCCCGCAGGTCGCGCCCGACTTCGTGGAGCGCCATCGCGACGCCTCCTACGCCGACCTCGCCGAGGCCGTCGTGGCCCCGTATTTCGGTGAAGTGCTCGGTCCGGCGGTCCTGCGCCAGCTCTGTCAGGAAGCCTTCGACTTCCCGGTCCCGCTCGTGCGTCCGGAGAAGCTCAAGGGCACCCCGGCCGAACGCATCGCCGTCCTCGAGCTTTTCCAAGGCCCCTCCGCGGCCTTCAAGGACTTCGCCGTCCGCACGCTCGTGCGCGTCACCGCGCGCGTCCTCGGCGATGAGTTCCCGCAGCTGACGGTCCTGGCCGCGACCTCCGGCGACACCGGCGCCGCCGTGGCCGAAGCCTGTTCCGGCGTCCCCGGCGTCCGCGCCGTGGTACTCTACCCGCGTATCGGCGTCAGCGGCGTGCAAGAATCGCAGATCGCCCGTACCCGACCCGGCGTGGTCGCGCTCTCCGTCGACGGCACCTTCGATGATTGCCAGGCCATGGTGAAGCGCGCGCTGGCCGACGAATCCCTGCGCCGTCATCGCCCGCTGCTCACCGCGAACTCCATCAACCCGGTGCGTCTGATCGCGCAGGTGCCTTTCGCCTTCCACGCCAAGCGCCTGCTGGCCCCCGGCCGTCGCATGGGCGTCGTGGTGCCTTCGGGTAACCTCGGTAATGTCGGGGCCGTACAGCTCGCCCGACGCATGGGCCTGGACGTCGCCGCGCTCGTCGCCGCGACCAATACCAACTCGCCGCTGCCCGACCTCTTCGCCACCGGCGAGTATCGTCCGCGTCGCGCCGTCCCCACGGCCTCCAACGCCATGGACATCGGCGACCCGAACAACCTCAGCCGACTGCTCGCCTGGCGTGAGGGTGGCCCCTCCGTGGAAGCCGTCACCGTCGACGACGAGGCCACGCTCGACGCCATGCGTCGCGTCCGCGACGCCAGCGGCTACGTCCTTTGTCCGCATACCGCCGTCGGCTGGAAGGCCGCGGAGGATCTGCTGGCCCGTGATGGCGCCAAACTCGACGACGTCATCGTCTTCGGCACCGCGCACCCCGCCAAGTTCCCGGACGTCCTGCAGGAGGCCTTCGGCGACGCCCAGGCTTCCCGCTTCCCCGGTGCGCTGCCGGCGCCGGCCCCGCTCAGGATCGGCAACGATTTCGAGGCCGTCCGTAAGGTCCTCGAATCCGAAGCCGGTTTCGGTCGCTGAGCCCGGGCACGAAAAAGCCGCCTGACGGCGGCTATCTTCGTCGGCTGCTCAGCCGGCTTATTCCGTGTCGGACACCGCGAACGTCACGTTCGTGATGTTCGCCTTGGCCAGGACATCGAGGACGTTGATCACGCGCTCGTAGCGGGCGTTCTCTTCGGCCTGCACCGTGATGAGCAGCTTGGTCTTGGACTGTTCGGCCGCCTGTCCCATCAGGTTCATCTGGTTGTAGAGGTTCTCGAGGAGTTTGTCGCCCGGGGCGCCGACCGGATCTTCGTTGAGGGTGATCTCGCCGGTCTCGCTCACGCCGATGGTGACCTCGTCGGGGAGTTCGGTCTCCTTGGCGGTCTCGGCGTTGCCGGGAAGGGTGGTCTTAAGTTCGTGCTCCACCTTGACGGCTCCGGCCATGACCATGAAGAAGAGCATGATCACGAAGACCACGTCGATCATCGGGGCGATCTGGAAGCCGGCATTGGCGTCCGAGGAATCTTTGCGTTGCTTCATGGCTTATTCCTCGTGGTTGAGGCCCGAGAAGGCGATGTTATCGATGCCTGCTTCGGCACCCCACTCCAGGGCCTTGGAGATGTACTTCGCGTGACACTCCTTGTCGGCGCGAATCAGCAGGCGGTACTTGTCGTTGCTGCCTTTGCGGTCGGCGAGTTCCTTGGCGATGCCATCCTTGTCGTTCGCGTCGAGTTCGCGGTCGTCGAGCTTGTACCTGGCCTGTCCCGTGGTCTTGTCCCACGAGATGTTGATGAGTCCGGCCGCGGCCTTGTCGTCACGCTTCACGCCGTGCGCGGCGACCGGGAGGGAGATATTCTTGTCGACCTTGAGCACCTGGGAGGAGGTGATCGACATGAAGAAGATCAGCAGTACCAGGAGCACATCGATCATCGGCGCGACCTGAAACTCGGGTTCGCCTTCTCCGCCTCCGCCTCCGCCTGCCATGGTCTTGCTGCTGGTTTAGGGGTGGAAGGGGCTCAGCCCTGGACGTTCGAAGAGGCGCTCCAATCGGGCTTGGCGGCGTAGATCTCTTCGTCGCCGACCTTGCGGCCTTCGACTTCTTCGTAGGGGAAGGCGCGGAAGAGGCCGGTCACGATCTCGGTGATGTCGTGGATGCCCTTGTTGATGCGGTTGGCCAGGAGGTAGTAGGCCATGAACGCCGGGATCGCGATGAAGAGGCCGGAAGCGGTCGCCACGAGCACTTCGCCGATCGCGCCGGAGAGCTTGGAGGGGTCGCCCACGCCGGAGGTGCCGAGGGTTTCGAACGCGCTCATCATGCCCGTCACGGTGCCGGTGAGGCCGATCATCGGGGTGCAGAC
>JAUMEU010000128.1:0-2505 GCA_032120295.1 Opitutales bacterium
TGGCGGCCGGGACGCCGGTCGTGTAGCTGATCGCCTGGGACTTCACCTCGGCGTAGCATTCCTGGTGGTCGCATACGTTGTAGATGAAGACCTTGCGGGGCTTGCCGTCCTTGACGCCCGTGATTTCGCAGCCGATGCAGGTCTTGCCCTTGGTGCGGGGGCCCAGCGAGGCGGGGTCGGGCAGGAGCGCCTTGAGGAACTGGATCGGGACGATCTGGCGGCCCTGGAATTCGATCGGGTCGATGCGGGTCATGCCGACGTTCTCGAGCACGCGCAGGTGCGTGAGGTAGTTCTCGGAGAAGGTCATGAAGAAGCGGATGCGCTTCAGGCCCTTGATGTTGATCGCGAGGGATTCGAGTTCCTCGTGGTAGAGCAGGTAGCTGTCCTTCGGGCCGACGACCGGGTAGTCATACACCCATTTCACGGAGAGCGGGTCGGTCTCCTTCCACTCGCCCTTCTCCCAGAAGCGGCCGCGCTGGGTGATCTCGCGGATGTTGATCTCCGGGTTGAAGTTCGTGGCGAACTTGTAGCCGTGGTCGCCGGCGTTGGCGTCCATGATGTCGATCGTCTCGATCGTGTCGAAGAGGTGCTTCTGGGCGTAGGCGCAGAAGACGTTGGTCACGCCGGGGTCGAAGCCCGAGCCGAGGAGGGCGGTGAGGCCGGCCTTCGCGAAGCGCTCGCGGTAGGCCCACTGCCAAGAGTATTCGAACTTCGCGAGGTGCGGCGGCTCGTAGTTGGCCGTGTCGACGTAGTGGATGCCCGCGTGGAGGCAGGCGTCCATCAGGTGGAGGTCCTGGTAGGGCAGGGCGACGTTGATGAGCAGGTCGGCGCCGAAGGACTTGATCAGGGCGACCGTGGCCTTGACGTCGTCCGCGTCGACGGCGGCGGTCTGGATCGTGCGGCCCGTGGCGGCCTTCACGTCGGCGGCGATGGCCTTGCACTTGTTCTCGTTACGGGAGGCCAGCATGATCTCCGAGAAGGATTCGGGGTTCATGGCGCACTTGTGGGCGACGACGTTGCCGACGCCGCCGGCGCCGATGATCAGGACTTTCTTACTCATGGGTGAGTGATTTCAGTCCACTCGGCACGGAGGGGGAAGCAAAAAGGATGCACAGTCCCGCCAAGGCCGGGTGACGGTCGGGCGACGCCGTCCGGGCAGTCCTTTCCGGACCGGCGGACCGGTCGGAAAGTAAACCCTTTTGGCTGGCGGGATGGGCGGGACTCGAACCCGTGACCTCCGCAGTGACAGTGCGGCGCTCTAACCAACTGAGCTACCACCCCGGTAGCCAAAAGGAAGGGTAACAAAGGTTTTGGGGAGGGGGTCTGTCAAACGGAAAACCGACCCAAATTAACCCCGAACCTGGCCTTGGCCGACGATTTCGAACTTCCAGGTGGTCAATTCACGGATCCCCATGGGTCCGCGGGCGTGCAGGCGGTCCGTGGAGATGCCTACTTCGGCCCCGAAGCCGAACTCGCCGCCGTCCGTGAACCGGGTGCTGGCGTTCCAATAGACGCAGGCGCTGTCGATCTGGGCGAGGAAAGAGCGAGCGGCGGACTCGTCGGCCGTGATGACGGCGTCGGAGTGGTGCGAGCCGTAGTCTTCGACGTGGGCGACCGCCTCGGCCAGGCCGGCGACGACCTTGACGTTGAGGATGAGGCCGAGGTGCTCGGTGCGGAAATCCTGTTCGGTGGCGGGCTTGGCGCCGGGCATCAGGGAGATCGATTGGGCGCAGGCGCGGACCTCGGTCTTCTTGGCCGCCAGGGCGGCGGCCATCTTCGGGAGGAACTGCTGGGCGACGGCGGCGTCGACGAGTAAGGTCTCGAGGGCGTTGCAGGCGCTGGGGCGCTGGCACTTCGCGTTGAGCACGATCTGTTCGGCCATCGCGAGGTCGGCCTGCGCGTGGACGTAGACATGGCAGATGCCGGCGTCGTGCTTGATGACGGGTACCTTGGCGGAGTTGACGACCGCTTCGATGAGGCCGGGGCCCCCGCGGGGGACGATGATGTCGACGATGCCACGCAGCGAGCCGAGGGCGGGCACCGCTTCGCGGTCGGTGAAGGGCAGGAGCGTCACGGCCTCGGCGGGCAGGCCGGCGGCACGTAGGCCGGTCGCGAACGACTTCGACAGCGCGATGTTCGTATGGATCGCTTCGCTGCCGCCGCGGAGCACGCAGCCGTTGCCGGACTTCAGGCAGAGGGCGGCGGCGTCGACGGTGACGTTGGGGCGCGATTCGAAGATGATGGCGACGAGGCCGATCGGCACGCGACGGCGGATGATGCGCAGGCCGTTGGGGCGGGTCCAATCCTCGGTGACTTCGCCGACCGGATCGGGGAGCATCGCGACCGCCTCGCAGGCGACCGCGATGTCTTCCACACGCGCGTGGTCGAGACGCAGGCGGTCGGTCATCGCGTCGGTCAGGCCCTTGGCCTGGGCGGCGGCGAGGTCCTTCGCGTTGGCTTCGAGGATGGCGGCTTCGTCGGCGCGGAGCGCCTGGGCGGCGGCGC
>JAUMEU010000129.1:0-1786 GCA_032120295.1 Opitutales bacterium
CCGCCGCAGTTGCACCTTTGCACCGCGCTTTTTGCCCCCCGCCAATCATCCGGTCTCCGGTTCCCCTTTGAGTGAGTTCGGCTGCTTGCCTCCCTTGCCCACGTGTCACCATGTCAACTGGTCAACTAACGTTGGCCCATCCGCCACCCGCCACCCGTGGCCGCCACCCGCCACCTGAAACGACGTGTCGCACTTTTGCACCTTTGCACGGCCTCTTATTTGTGTCCCCAGCCAATCATCCGGTCTCCGGTTCCCCTTTGAGCCCTGCCGCTCTCTGGTCAACCGAGCCTCTGGGCCTCCGGGCCTCCACGGTTTACCTCTGGCCCTCCGGCCCTCGTGTCCTCCATTCGTGCCCCCTCGCGGCTCTGCCGCGCTTAAGCCGGTTGCTGCTGACTCAAGCAATGCAGCGCGCCGCCTTCGATGAGCAGCACGCGGCAGTCGATGCCCACGATCTTGCGACCCGGGAAGCAGTCACCGATGATGCCCATGGCGACCTGGTCCGAGTCCTGGCCGTAGAGCGGCACGAGCACGCCGTCGTTCACGATGAGGAAGTTCGCGTGGCTCGGCGGCAGATCGCGTCCGGCGAGGCGGATGGGCTTGGGCAGCGGGAGTTCGAGGATATCGAGGCGCTGGCCGCGCGGACGCATCTCGCGCAGGCGGCGCAGGTTCTCCTGCATCGGCGCGTAGTTGGGCGAGGCCCTGTCGGTCTCGCTCACGGCGAGGATCGTGCGCGGCGCGATGAAGCGGGCGAGGTTGTCGATGTGCCCGTCGGTGTCGTCGTTGGCGAGGCCTTCGCCGATCCAGAGGAGTTCGTCGACCGCCAGGCCGTCACGGATAGCGGCGTGGAACGCGGCGTCGTCGCGGCCTTCGGCGCGGTTCGGATTGTTTTGCACGGCCTCGGTGGTGAGCAGCAGGCCATCGCCGGAGACTTCGATGCCGCCGCCTTCGAGTTCGAAGGCGTAAGTGAACTTCGGCACGCCGAGCTTTGCGGCGATCTTGCCGGGGACCTGGTTGTCGAGCGAGGCCTCGAACTTGCCGCCCCAGCCATGGAATTCCCAGTCGGTGAGCGCGAGCTCCTTCGTGCGGTCGTTCTTCACGAAGATCGGGCCGTGGTCGCGGCACCAGACGTCGTCGGTCGCGATGTCGGTCAGTTCGATGACGGAGAGGTCGGCCTTGGCATCCTTGAGCGCACGCTCGGCTTCGGCGCGCAGTTTGCCGGCGGCGTTGATCTTCACCGGCTGGAATCGCGCGATCGCCGCGGCGAACTCCGCGAACTTCGCGGGGATGAGGTCGTAGTGACCGGGCCAGAGCGCGGTGTTCGACGGCCACGAGAGCCACGTGGCGGACTGAGGTTCCCATTCCGCAGGCATGCGGAAACCGAGGGAGCGAGGCGTGGCCATGCGGAAGGTCAGTCGCGCAGGCGGCGCGTCAGGTCGCCGTAGGCGTCGATGCGTCGGTCGCGGAAGAACGGCCAGATGCGGCGGAATTCGCGCTGCTTCCCGAGGTCGCAGTCGGCGAGGAGGACTTCCTCCTTTTCGACCGAGGCGCGGGCGACGATCTCGCCGTACGGATCGGAGACGAAGCTCTGTCCCCAGAACTGGGTGCGGCCTTCGGTGCCGACGCGGTTGGTCGCGGCGACGTAGCAGCCGTTGGCGACGCCGTGGCCGCGCTGGACGGTCTCCCAGGCGTTATGCTGGGCGCGGCCGAGGGCGGCCTTCTCTTCGGGCAGCCAGCCGATGGCGGTCGGGTAGAAGAGGATCTGCGCGCCGCCGAGCGCGGTGAGGCG
>JAUMEU010000130.1:0-2614 GCA_032120295.1 Opitutales bacterium
GGGTAAATATGTCGGCCTGCTCGGCTTCATCATCCCGGTCGGGGTCTACTTCTACTACGTCGTCATCGAATCGTGGTGCCTCGGCTACGCCTGGAACAGCTTCAGCGGCGGACTTGACCTCGGCAAGAATCCGGCCGCCTACGCCGCCGCCTACGCCGCGTTCACCGGCCTCAAGGCCGACGGCGCGATTCTCGGCTTCGGCGGACCCTTCCTCTTCTTCATCGGCGTGTTCGTGCTGAACTTCGTCATCATCTACCGCGGCATCTCCCGGGGCATCGAGTTCATCTGCAAGTGGGGCATGCCCGTGCTCATCATCATCGCGCTCGTCCTGCTCGTGCGCGTCATGACGCTCGGCACGCCCGACCCGACGAAGCCAGAGCTCAGCGTGTGGAACGGCCTGGGCTACATGTGGAACCCCCACGACATCATCCGAGGACTCTCCAACCCCGCCGTCTGGCTCAAGGCCGCCTCGCAGGTGTTCTTCACCTTGTCCGTCGGCTTCGGCGTGATCATCACCTACGCCAGTTACCTCAAGAAGAACGATGACGTGGTCCTGAGCGGGCTCACCGCCACCGCCGCCAACGAATTCTGCGAGGTCGGCCTGGGCGGGATGATCACCGTGCCCGCGGCCTTCGCCTTCTTAGGCGCCTCGGCCGTAGCGGGTGGCACCTTCGCCCTCGGCTTCAACGTCCTGCCGCAGGTCTTCGCCGGCATGCCCTACGGTCACCTCTTCGGCGGGCTCTTCTTCACGCTCTTGTTCATCGCGGCCGTGACGTCCTCGCTCTCGATGCTGCAGCCCGGCATTGCGTTCCTCGAGGAAGGCCTCGGCCTGGACCGACGTGGCTCGGTCACGCTGCTCGGCCTGATCACCGCGGTCGGCTGCACGCTGGTCGTCTGGTTCAGCGAAGACCTCAAGGCCCTTTCGACCGTCGATTTCTGGATCGGGGACATCGGCATCTTCCTCCAAGGGACGGTCCTCATCTACGTCTTCAATTTCGCCTTCGGTACCGAACGCGGCTGGACCGAAGCCCACCGCGGCGCCGAAATTCGCATTCCGCGCGTGTATAAATTCGTCCTGCGCTGGCTCTCCCCGGCCTACCTGACCGCGATCTTCCTGATGTTCGTGCTCAAGAACGTCGCCGGCTGGAACCTCTCCTTCGCCGCGCCTACCTTCACCCCGACCGACCCCATCCTCGACCTCGTCGGCGGACCCGGCCACCCCGCCAGCGGCGTCGCCCGCCTGACGGCCTTCTTCCTGCTGCTGTTCGCGGCCTTCTCGGCGCTGATGATCCATCGCGCCGGCAAACGCTGGGACGCCCGCTGACCCTCCGACCACACGACCATGACTACTGCCGGACTCCTCTTCATGCTCATCTCCGTGGGCGCGGTCGGCTCGCTCCTCGTTTGGTGCCTCGTCAAGGTCCTCGCGGGCAAGCAGCACCCCGATCACCTCGCGCACGTCGAGCCGATCGAGGTCAAGGATCTCGACCGGCGCTGAGCCGGCTTACTTCTTCGCCGGGGCGAGTTCCTGCCGCGTGGCGATGGGCACGTAGCCGATTTCGAGTCCCTTCGGGGGTGTCAGGACCTGCGCAGGATCGAGGGCGGCGAGCTTACCGACAGTGGGCGGCGCCAGATACTCCCGATCCTTGGTCCAGGTGCGATGCAGCTTCTCGACCTTGGCCTGCAGGGCTTCGCGTTCAGCCGACGTCAGGTCGGCGTTGAGGATGGCCGGCTGATCGGCGAAGCGATACCAGTAATAAGTGACGACGCTGCCGTCGCCGAGGAAAGCCTGGAACGGTCCGGCCTTGGGGCCAGGGATCTTCCAGGTCGTCTTTTCCCCGGACTGGGTCTCGCGCGGCGCCTGCGGCTTTTCCTTCGGGGGATCGAAAGTCATCTGCGTCAGGCCCGTGGCGGCCGGGACGTCCTTCGAAGTCACCGCGCTCCAGCGGCCGTTCTTCCCGAAAGCGCCGAGGCGGTAATACTCCGGCAAGGTCACGAGCCCCGGACGGGAGCGCGTGACCAGGTCGGCGTTCCATTTGTAACCATACGTATGCGGGTCGGGCGAATGCGGCGTCGCGAAAGCCTTCCAATCCAAGCCGGGCTTCGCCTCACGCTTCGTCCCCTGCGGATAGATGCTCCAGGTCGAACCGCCGCCCTGCCGGAAGCTCTGGACCAGCGCGCCGGCGGGATTGATCGCACCGGAGGCGACGGGGCCGCCGTCGAACCAGGCTTTCACGCCATCATAGAGGGCGCGGCGGTCGTAACACGTCAGGCGATGGAGGACGACCGTGGTGCCGTCGGCACCGACCGGGAAGGAGGTCGGGGCCACGCGCGCATAGGCGTCGCCCTTCTCATCCTTGGCCATCGCCGCAGGCACATACTGGGTCTCCATCTGGAAATGCTTGTTCGGATCCGAGCCGCGCGAATCCAGCATCTGCCCGGCGACCGCGGGATTCCGCAACGCCGCCCGCGACCAGAAGTTCGGCGTGAAGAAACAGACCGGGCCCTTGAAGTTCGCGGAGTTCAGGAAGAGCGTCCAGCAGTTGGCGCCCGTCGGGACGTCCTTGCCTTCGGTCTTCGCCTTGGCCTCGGCGAACGGCATCGGCAGGTAACC
>JAUMEU010000131.1:0-12022 GCA_032120295.1 Opitutales bacterium
CGCTTCCTGACCGACTGGCTCGAGGGAGACACCTATTTCAAGATCAAGCGGCCGACGCATAACCTCGACCGCTGCCGCACCCAGTTCAAGCTGGTCGCCTCAATCGAGGAGCAACTACCCGGGATGCGGAAGATCGTCGAACAAGCATGAGCAAGCGCGTCCTCATCACCGGCGGCGCCGGTTTCATCGGTTCCCATCTCGTTCGCCATTTCGCCGGCCAAGCGGAGGTGACCGTCCTGGACGACCTCCGGAGCGGCTACGCCCACAATCTGGAAGGCATCGCCTGTCGCTTCGTGCGCGGCTCGATCCTCGACGCCAAGGCCTTACAAGAAGCGATGGCCGGTGCCGAAGAGGTCTTCCATCTCGCGGCCATGATCTCGGTGCCTGAATCCGTGGCCAAACCGGCGGAATGCGCCGAACTCAACACCGAAGGGACGCGGCGCGTCCTCGCCGCCGCCGTGGCCGCGGGCGCCCGCAAGGTCGTCCTGGCATCCTCCGCCGCGATCTACGGCGACAACCCGACGGCGCCCAAGTTGGAGAGCATGCCGCCGGAACCGAAGTCCCCCTACGCGGAGACCAAGCTCGCCGGCGAACGCCTGCTCGAAGCTTACCGCCAGACCCACGGTATCGGTACGACCTCCCTGCGCTTCTTCAACGTCTTCGGCCCCCGGCAGGACCCGCGTTCGGCCTACGCCGCCGCCGTGCCGATCTTCATCGCCAAGGCCCTCCGCGACGAACCGATCGGCATCCATGGCGACGGCGGGCAGACCCGTGACTTCGTCCACGTGACCGACATCGTCGGTGCCCTCGCCTACGCCGGAGCTTCGGCCGACATGCATGGCACCTACAATGTCGGTTACGGCCGCAGCCAATCCATCCTCGAGCTCGCCCAGGAAATCCTGCGCCTGACCGGCTCGAAATCACGCATCGAACACCTGCCTCCGCGGGCGGGCGATGTCCGACACTCGCTGGCCTCGACAGCTCGCCTTCTGGTTGCCGGTTGGCAGCCCCGCTCATCGGTCAGCGCCGGCCTCGCCGAGACGGTCGAATATTTCCGTCAACTCAAGGCGTGACGACCAACGTCGCGCGCAGGAGCTCATCTTCGCCGTCGTTGAGATTCAACCAGAAGTCGTAGGTGCCCGGAGCCGGCAGGCGCAGGCGGAAAGCCAACGTGGGGTTGTCCGCGTATTCGCCGCCCTCGAGGGTCGGATGCATGTGCGCGTAGCCCGCCTCCGGCCGATCGACCGAAAAGACGACCGCATGACCCAGCGAACCCATGATGGGCTTGAGCCGTAAAGTCTTACCGACGGGGCCGGCCAGCCGGAGACGGATCATCGCCGATGAGCCGGTCTGGGTGGTCGATGCGGTCAGTTCCACGATCCGATTACGCGTTTCGCCGACGGCACTGGCCGCGGCTCCCGCCGCCGGAGCGACCTGCGCCTCGGCGAGCATGGTACGAGCGGTGCGGACGTCGGTGAAATCGACGTAAGCCCGGAGCGGCAGGCCCCGGAGTTGAACCGGCACTTCGAAACGCCAGCTTCCATCCGCGGCCGGCTGGGGATGCAGATGGGCGTATTCCCGGTCGCCGCCGACCTGTCGAAGGTGCAGGTGCACGCGCTGGGTATGGGAGATGGCGATCTCGTGGGCGTAATAAGGATGTCCGTCGTCCTTCAGCAGGCGAAGTTCGCCCGCGGTCCCTTCGGCGGCGGTCATGACCTTGAGTTCCACCGGGAAGCGCAGCGCCTTCGGCGAATAGAAATTAGCCTCCTCGTTGAGACCGCAGAATTCCAGTCCGTCGACGACCACGGGCTGATGATCGGCATGCAGGAACGTGCACTGGGTGTCAGGCAACGCACGCAGACCGAAGAAACCGACGACTGCGACGAGCGTGATGACCCCGACCTGACGTAAGGGCGACATCAGCGTCGGGCTCCGGCGCCTCCTTCGAGGGCGAGCAATCGACGGGCGATATCTTCCGCGTCGAAGGAAGGCCCTTCGTTACGGAAGGCGATACGCCCTTCCGGGGTGATGACGATCAGGGCGGCGTTGTGCACGATGGTACCGTCGTCGCGCAGGGTCTGGATGCCGTAATGGCGCATCAGGTCCTTGATCTGACCGGTGTCGCCGGTGAGGAAACGATGGCGGGCATGGTCGATGCCGTAACCGTCCGCATAGGCACGCAGCTGGCCGGGGGTATCGGTCTCGGGGTCGAAGGTGATCGTCAGCAGGCGGACGCGCGCCCCGGCAGGTGTCTTGGCGAGCTCGTCACCGAGGGATTTCATGCAGGCGGTCGAAGCCGGGCACATGCGGGCGACACGGCAGCTGGTGAAGATGAAATTGAGGGCGACGGCGTGGCCGAGGAAATCCTTCTTCATCACCAAGCGACCGTCCTGATCCCAGAGCGCCATGTTCGGCATCAGCTCGTTGGGCATGCGGGTGACCAGACGACCCTTGTCGACCGTCTCACGTCGCAGCACATCCGTGACCTCGGCGACGCGACGGAGTTCTTCCGGGTCGGCGGAGACGATGCTGCGGGCGAAGGTCTCGGCGCCCTCGGTCACGACCTCATAGCGGATCATCCGTCCGTTCCAGCCGACCTTGCGGTCACCCTCGGCGAAACGTCTCATCCATAAGCCGCTTCCATCCTTTGCGGGTGCGACCTTCGCCCAGCCGTCGGCGGAGACCTCGACGACCTTCCCGGTCTCGGTGGCGGCGGAAAGTCCGGCCACGGCCAGGAATAACAAGCAGATGCGGTTCATGATCAGAGGTGTTCGCCTGAAGGACCAAGGAGCAGCTCAATCATGCCATGTCGAACGCCGTAGTGAGAAAGATGGAAAGCTTCGGCGCCCGTGAGGTCGGCCAGCACGCAAAGGGTGATCAGGGCGGCGGGCATGATATCGGCCCGGTCAGCCGGGATGCCAGGGATCGCCCTCCGCCCGGCCAGGTCGGTGGCGCACATGCGGTCGCGTAGTTCGCGGATGCGCAGCAGGGGCAGCCGTCCGCCGACCGGAGCCTCACCCAAGGCCTCAAGGTGCAGGGCGACCGCGGCGAAGACGCCGCCGGCGCCGACGATCAGGAACTTCTCCGCCGCGCCCGCTGGGACGACGGTCTGGAGGGACGCAAGCAGATGGGTGCGGATGGAAAGCTGGTCGAGTTCGTCCACCGGGCCGTTGCCACCACGCAGGAAACCATGGGTCAGCCGGACCGAGCCCAAGGGGAAACTGCGCGCGAGCACGCAATGCTGGCCACGCAAGACCGAGACCTCGAGGCTACCGCCGCCGAGGTCGAAGGAGAGGATGTCGGCGTAAGCTTGGTAAGCCGGATCAGCCCGGACGCCGGCCGCCGCCAAGCGGGCTTCTACTTCGCCGGAGACGACGGTAAGCGGCACGCCGGTGGCGGCCTCCACCTCGCGGGCGAACTCCTGTCGGCTGACGGATTCGCGCACGGCGCTCGTGGCGAGCACGCAGCAACGCGTCGCGCCGAGCGAACGCGCATAGGCCAGCAGGCGCCCGATGGCCGCGACGGCCTCGGCGCGGGCTTCGGGCGAGAAAGGTTCGGCCGGTCCGCCTTCCGGCTGAAGCCGGACGGGTTCGGATTTGCGTCCGAGTTCCCGGCGGTCAGCCGCGGCGACGACCGCGACCTTGATGGAATTGGAGCCTACGTCGACGACGGCGAGGACGGACATGTTCAGAAAAGGAATTGCCCCTTGAGCCCGCCGATGAAATGGAACCCATCCTGGGTCTCGAATTCACGGGTGCGGGCGGCGCAGAAATAGGTCAGCGAGCAGGACGCGACCTGCGCCGTGAAACCAAGGGCGGCCTGCAGGACGATCGGCGACCGCACGACCGCGCGCGAGTCACGGAAGTTCGTGCCGTCGGTGGCATAGTTGCGGACGACGACCTCGACCTGGGTGTCGGCGAACCCCCAGAAGGCGACCCCTTCCTTGCCGGGCGCCCGCAGGTCGGAGGACGGATCATAGCCGTTGGAATGACGGATGTAGTTATGCCCCCAGGAGCGGCCGAGGTCGGAACCCCAGCGGAACTGCGCGCCGAAGATCGCCGAGGTCCGCATGGTGCCGAGTTGCAGCACGGCCCGGGCGATGAGGTCGCGGGTATCCTGGTCGGGACCGTCGAGGTCGAAGCGGCGGCGAAACTCACCGTCCAGATTGAAGAGCATCTCGTCGGGCAGCTGCGTACCCCAGCCGACCGCCTGCGCCGTGCCGATGAGCTGGTGGAATTTGTTCTGGACGGTCTCGCCGCCGGCCGAGGGGCCGATAACGCCGAGCTTCGCCTCGACGGAGAACATGCTGTCACGGCGACCCCCTCGCTCCAGGATCTGGCCGTAACCGCAACCCACATAGAGAGCGGCCGAGTAAGGCAGGTCGGTATAAGGGGGCGACACCGAGGGCGGGTTCGACGTGTCCGCCGGCGTATTGATCTCCTGCGTCACCGATAAGAAGACCCCGTCGGCGCGGTTGACCGCGACCTTCAGGCCTTGGGTGTAATAACGATCCTTGTTGGTGGGCGTGAACTTGTCGTTCTCCTCCGTGACGGCGACCACCCAAGGCGCGGACGCGGACTCAGCGGCCGCAGCGAGCCCGGTGAAGCAGAAGAAGATGAATGGACGGGCAAAAGGCATCGACGAAGAGACAGCAAAGAGACGTCCGCAGGCAGGGACAACGCCTTTCTGACTTGTGAAGCTGAGGCTGCCCAAGTATTTGACCATCAGGATGTCCCAACCGCCTTCAGGCTCGCCTTTTGCCCGGACGGAAGTCCGCGCCGACGGCCTTGCCGTGGTGACGGTCGGCGGCATCTGGAACCTCCACGACCTCCTCCCCTTGGTCATCGTCCGGGGTGACCGGGTCAAGGTCATGGCCGAGAATCTCGGTGACTTCGACTCCTCCCTGCCCGCCTGGCTCCATGCGCACGGGAAGAACATCCGCGAGTTCGACCTGAGCGCCCTTCCTCCTCGCCTCCAATCCCTGGTGCGGATGGCTGAGAAAGCCGCCTTCCAGGAGACGGGAGACGAGAAACTCGGGCTTTTAGAGCAGTTCGGCACGTGGGGCGTCGACAGCGGCTCGTCCTGGGCCCGGGCTTTCGAGCATATCGGCCACACCGCCCTCGGCTTCGCCCGCATGCTCATCGGTCGGGCCAAGGTGAACTGGGCCGACTTTACGCTGCAGCTCCAGACTGCGGGCGTCGACGCCCTGCCAATCGTCGCCCTGCTCGGCTTCCTGACCGGCCTCATCATGGCCTACGTCGGCCTCATCCAGCTCCGGCAGGTGGGCGCCACCGTGTACGTCGCAAACCTCGTCTCGCTGGCCATGACCCGTGAGATGGGCGCGCTGATGACCGGCGTCATCGCATGCGGGCGCACTTCCACCGCCTTCGCCTCGCAGCTCGGGAGCATGAACGTCAGCCAGGAGACCGACGCCCTGCGCGCGCTCGGCATCCAGCCCGTCGAATATCTCGCGCTCCCGCGCATTCTCGCGGTCACGCTGATGGTCCCGCTGCTCGCGGTCTTCGCCACCTTCGTCGGCGTGTTCGGCGGGATGATCGTCGCCTGCGCGGGCGACCTGAGCGTCGAACAATACCTCACGCAGGCGATCCGGGCGATCTCGTTCAAGAGTTTCTTAGTGGGCTTCATCAAATCCATCGCCTTCGGCTTCATCGCCGCGTGGGCCGGTTGCTACCGCGGCTCCGTCGCGAAACGCTCCGCCCTCGGGGTCGGCGAGGCCGCGACTTCGGCCGCCGTCCTCGGGATCACGCTGATCGTCGTCTCCGACGCGCTCTTCGCCGTCATCTTCAACCTCTTTAACCTGTGAGCGACCCGATCGACATCGTCAGCTGCACGGACCTCGCCATCGGCCATGGCCGCAAGGTCATCATGGACCGGCTGTCCTTCGCCCTGCCCGCCGGCAAGATCCTCGCCATCGTCGGCCCCAGCGGTTGCGGCAAGAGCACGCTCATGCGCGCCCTCGGCGGCCTGGACGCCCCGCTCGGAGGAAGCGCCCGACTGATGGGCGTCGATCTCGCCATGGCGGACGAATCTGGAAGGCAGGACATCCTGCGCCGCAGCGGCTTCCTGTTTCAGGGCGCCGCCTTGTTCTCATCGCTCACCCTGCGCGAGAACATCGAGATGCCCATGCGCGAATTCCTGCGCTGCCCGCTCAAGGAGATGCGCCAGCTCGCCGAGTACAAGCTGGCCTTGGTCGGACTGGCCGACGCCATGGACAAGCTGCCTTCCGAGATCAGCGGCGGCATGGCCAAGCGCGCCGGCATCGCCCGAGCGATGGCGCTCGACCCCCGGGTCATCTTCCTCGACGAACCCAGCGCCGGCCTCGACCCGGTGAGCTCCGGCCGGCTGGACGAACTCATCCTACGCCTCCGCGAAGCCTTCGGCACCACCGTGGTCCTGGTGAGCCATGAGATCCCGAGCATCCTTCGGACCGCGGACTTCTGCATTTACCTCGACCCAGAGACCGGCACCATGGGAGCATACGGCCCGCCGAAAAGCTTCCTTCAGGCTGGCCAACCCGCAAAGGTGCACGCCTTCTTCAGCCAAGCACGTATCGACTAACCATGCGCCGTTCCGCCAACATGACACTGATCGGGGCCTTCGTGGCCGCCGGGATCATGCTCATCATCGCCGCCGTGGTCCTCCTCGGGGCGGGTTCCTTCACGGGCTCCAAGCCGGAGGCGATCGCCTATTTCGAGGATTCCGTGAGCGGACTCGACATCGGGGCTCCGGTCAAATTCCGCGGGGTCACGATCGGCAAGGTCAGCCAGGTCTTGCTCCACACTTCCGGCCAGGCCGCGACCGACTATGCGGTGCCGGTCGTCATGGAATTCTCCCCAGATCTGCTGACGCGCCGCGGACTCGACCAGGCCCTCCTCCAGAAAGAGGGCCTCGGTGTCTCGATCAGCAAGGGCCTGCGCGCCAAACTGCAGCAGCAGTCGGTGGTCACGGGCGTGCTCTACGTCGAACTCGACTACTTCCCTGAGTCGACCTTCGCACTCCACGCCCAAGACGGACCGCTCCCGGAGATCCCGACCCAGCCCTCCAATCTCGGCGCCCTGACGAAGGCCATCTCCCAGACGCTCGACCAGCTCAGCCGCATCGACTTCGTGAACATCACGAAGAAGGTGGACTCCATCCTCGGCCGCATCGACCAAGGAGCCTCGCAAATCGACTTCGAGAAGATCAACGGTAACCTCGTGGCCGCTTCGGCTAACATCGTCAAGATCACCGGCGACCCGACGATCCCCCGCGCGGTGGCTGACTTCTCGGCCGCGATGCAGGGCGTCGAAGCCTTGGTGAAAAGGCTCTCGAACAAGGTCGATCCGGTGGCCGACGATATCAGAGGCATGGCGGCCGCCGGCCGCAAGGCCCTCGAACGCCTCAACGAGACCTCGGAACATCTACGCACGCTGACCAAGCCGGGCTCGCCCGCGCGCCGCGACTTAGACCAGGCCCTCGCCGACGTCTCGGAAGCCGCCCAAGCGATCCGGTCGTTGGCGGACTTCCTCGAACGCAATCCGGAGACGATCATCCAGGGCCGAAGCAAGTCGCCTTCGCAGCAAGCCACGCCGAAGGAGGCGCCGCCCGCCAAATGATCCTGCGCGCCGCCATCCTTGGTCTTTCCGCGCTCCTCAGCGGCTGCATCATCTTCGACCAAAAGAGCGAAGCCGTCACTTTCCATCAGTTCGCGGCGCCCGCCGCCGCCGTCGCGCCCGCCTCGGCCGGCCCACAGATCTTCGTGCCTCGCGCGATCATCCCCGCCGCGCTCCGCCGTCCCAACGTAGTGCTGCTCGACGACGCCGGCTGGGTGCATATCGAGGACGCGCATCGCTGGATCGCCCCGCTCGACCGGGCCATCCCGGAGACCGTCGCCCGCCATCTCAGGTCCCGCGCGGGCGTCATCACGACCACGCAGACTCCTTCCGAAGACCACCTCGTCCTGCTGCTGACCGTCGACAAGATGGAGGTCTTCACGCCGGCCGCCCCCGAACGTTCGATCTTCTCTCTTTCGGGCGGTTCGGGCAAAGATTCCACCGCCATGCTGCAGCTGACCTGCCGGCTGGAGAAAGCCGACGGCATCTTGGTTTCCATCAAGACCTTCTCTCAGTCGAGCCCGCTCAAGGGCCGGACCGCCGCCGCGTTCGTCCAAGCTCAGTCCGCCAATCTGGCGGAGCTTTCGTCCCAGATCGCGCAATGGCTGCCAAAGCAGGCCCCTTCTTCGAAATGACCACGCCTTCCTCGTCTCGCCCCAACGGCTTCTCCGAAGCCACGGGTGAGATCTGCTACGACCTCCCTTCGTCTTACGTCCCGCACGCAGGCACCGGCCTGCTGCACCTGCCGCGTTTCCTGGCCAAGGCCCGCAAGCACCTGAAGGGCGAGCTACCGAAATCCTATCAGCGCAATTTCGGCAAGGGCTTCGACCGTTTCCTCTGCCTCCACCTCGGCGTGGACCCGGAACAGGTCATCGCCTGCGTCCGTGAAGCCCGCGACGAGGCCGACCTCGACGCCCGCCTGAAAGCCCTTTTCCCCGCCGACCTCCGCGTGCACGTCTGGAACCGCGAACTAGTCCAGAAAGGCATGAGCGAGATGGGCCGCGAGGCGCTCCTCGACGCCAAACGCAAGATGAACGCCGAGCACCGCACGGACGTCATCTCGTTCGCCGACATGATCGACTTCGACGAGGGCCGCATCCTGTGAACACCCCCGACCCCCACCCTCACCGCCTGATCCTCCGAGGCCTCGCCCCGCTGCTCGCGTGCCTCAAGCATCACCCGAAGGCGCTGCGGGAGGTCGTCGCGACGGCCGCCTTCGCGCCTTCGCTCGCCGAATACGACGCGACCTTCGCCGAACTCGGCGTGAAGACCCGTATCGTCGGTCCCATGGAGCTCACCCAGACGGCCGAAGGACCATGCGCTGACGTCTGTGCGCTGACGATGCGACCCGAACCCGGTCTCGCGCGGATCTCCGATTTCGCCGAATGGCGCGAAAGCCGTGAGAGCATCGTGATCGCGGACGGCGTGACCGAACCGGCCGACCTCGCGGCGATCGCCCGCGGCATGGCCGCCTTCGGTCTCAAGCGCCTGCTGCTTTCCGGCGGCACCGAGAAGCTCGCCCACCATCCCGAAGCCTGGCACCTCTCCCGCGGAGCCATGGAACAACTGCGCCTCATGCGCGCCGCCGCGCTCGGCGGCCTGCTCAGACTAGTCGAAGACAAGTGCTGCGTGGTGGCCCTGTCGCCTGATATCGGCCGCAAGATCGACCTCGGCGTGCCCGTCCGCGTGCCTGCCCGACACCTCGCCCTGCTCATCCCGGGCGGCCGACTCGACCCCGACATCCAACCCCGCGTCGAGCATTGCTACCGCTTCCCCGGCCTCGTCGGCCAGCCTCCCCTCAACCTTGCGGAGATCGCCCCCCTGGCGCTCGCCTGGTTCGCCTCCACCCCCCAACCGCGCGCCGACGGCTTCTTGGCCCGCAAAAGGGCTCGCCACGCCAAGGACAAGGGTTCCAATCCCGCTAGCTGACCCCCCATGTCCCAACCCACGCCCGGCAAAGGCGAGAACGTCCTCTCGCTCCAGAACATCAGCCGCACGTTCTTCACGGCCCTGCAGCGCCAGCATGACATGCTCGCCTTCAGCATCGCCGGCCTGCACACGGCCGACCCGAAGGCCTACGAGCATTTCTCGACCGTGTCGCGCGTGATGCCCGTACCGCAGGCGCACCTGCCGCCAGAGCAGATGCTCGCCTACGCGCGGGGGCTGATGCTCCGCACGACGATCAACGACCTGCTGACCCTTTCCTCGGAGTGCATGACGCAGTGCTACCTGCTCTGCCTCTTCATCCGCGAACAGGGCAAGAACCCCCGTCGCGACCCGCTGGTCGAGAAGATCATCGGCGAGAAGCACCAAGCCTTCGTGAAGATGAACCTGCAGTCCCGCTTCACGGCGCTCGAAGAGGAATTCGGCATCGTGTGCGAACTCGAAGACGGCATCTTCAGCCTCGCCGCCGCTCTCCGTGTGCTCGCCCGCGGCGGTCTGGTGACCAACGACGACATCACCCCGGACGGCTCCCTCACCCTCGAATTCAAGGCGATGAAGGACGTCGATGCCCCCGCCGAACCGGACAAAGAAGACGCTTCTGCCCCGACTCCGCCTCCCGGCGTGACGGTGCATGGCGCCGGCGACGTCGGGAAGCCGAAGACCATCGCCCGCCTGAGCGACACGAACCGCACCTTCAAGCCCGGCGAGATGCTCGACCTGACGGACACCGAACTGCTCGGACTCAACATCACCGCGACGAAATTCGTCGACGGCCTGCTGCGCTCCGTGGACCACTTCGGCCGCGCCCAGCTCGGCGAGGGCGCCTAAGCGATGAAGGAGCCCGCGACGATTCCCCGGCGCGCCTGGCTCTGGGTCTTCGCAGCCTACCTGTTCCAAGCCATCCCCGCGGCCGTCCGCGACGAGGCCTTGCCCGTCGCGCTCAAAGACCTCGGCTACCCCGACGCGCAGAACACGAAGGCCGTCGCGATCTTCGGGCTGATCGTGGGCTGCAAGATCCTGCTGTCCCCGCTGGTGGCCGGCTTCAATCCCCGGCGCTTCATCCTCGCCTCGGAACTCGGCATCGCCGCAGTGCTCGGGCTGCTCGCTTCTTTCCTCGGGGCCGATCAGACCTCGACGAACGCCATCATCGGCTGCCTCATCCTGCTGTCGCTCCTCGCCGCGGCCCACGACTTCGCCCTGGACGGCTATTTCGTCGCGGCGCTCGACGATCGGAGCCGCGCGACGCATGCGGGTATCCTGAACGTCGCCACCAAGGTCGGTGCCGTGCTCGCCGGTCCCGGGCTGATCTGGCTCGTCGGACGCATCATGAACGAAGGCCCCCAGACCGTCGACGCGTGGTCTTGGGCGATGGCCGCGGCCGGCCTCCTCGCCCTCGTGACGGTCGCCGCCAACGCCTGGGGACTCGCGGCCGAACCGCCGGCCGCCGCCGGCCATGGCACCGTCCGCGATCGCTTCCGCGAGATGGCCGCCGGCCTCCGTTCGCTGATGAGCGATCCGCGGCTGTACGCCGTGCTCGGCCTGATCCTCTTCTATCGTGCCAGCGAAATACATATGGCGCGCATCATCCCGCTGTTCGCCAAGTCAGCCGGCAACGGCGGACTCGGCCTGGACAACGAGACCTACGCGCTCCTCCGCATGCTGTCCGCCGTCGGCGGGCTGGCCCTCGGCGGGGTCATCGGTTCGCTCGTGGTCGCCCGGCTCGGTCTAGGCCGGTCGCTGCTGCCGCTCGGCGTGATGATGCACCTGCCCTTGGCGGCTGTCGCGTGGCTGGCTTACGACGGCACCCATGACCTCTGGCTCATCGGCGGGGTCTTCATCGTGGAATACGTGGCTTACGGCGCAGGCCTCTGCGCGTTGATCCTGGCGATGATGAAGCTGGCCGCAGGCCCCGGCGCCGCGGTCCGCTACGCGGCGCTCTCGACGTTCGCGCTCCTCGCCAATTACCTGCCTGGATTATGGGCCGGCGCGCTGGCCGAGCACCTTGGCTACGCGCACTACTTCCTCTTTGCGCTGAGCCTCGCGGTCCCGGGTATCGTCTCGGCCGTGGTGGCGAAACGCCACTTCATCGAAGCCTGATCAGGCCTTCGGCAGGACGACGAGTTCCTGCTCGAACTTAGGATCCAAGAAACGCCGGGCGAAGGCCTGCACGGCGGCTTCGTCGGTGAGCGCCATGCGGCGTTCCCATTCGGCGTCGAAGTTGGCCCCGAGTCCGGCGACTTCGCGGACGAGCGCGCCTTGCATGCGGGCGCCGGCGGACTGACGGCCCTGCCGACGCGAGACCCGCATCCGGCGCTTGGCGTCCGCGATCTCGTCCGCGCCGAACTCACCCTTCCGGAGGCGCTCCAGTTCGAGGCGCATCTCTTTCACCACGTCCTGGGCGGAAGCCGGCGCCGTGCCGGCATAGAGGTAGAACATGCCCTGATCGACGACCTCGACCCGGGTGG
>JAUMEU010000132.1:0-2750 GCA_032120295.1 Opitutales bacterium
TCCTCGGGACAGAGGGCCCGCTCCGAAGCCGCGACGGGGGCTCTGTTGAAAGATCCGGCCCTCATCGCCTTGCTCGACTTCAAGTCGGGCGAGGCCCAGCCAGGCGTCTACCGTACCGTCCAGGGTCGCTGGCCGGGCTCGCGGGCCGCGGAGTTCGTCAACGTTGGCGACCACCTGAAGCTCGATGTCGGCGGCGATCGCGCATGGCCGCAACTCACGCTTGCGGCCTGGGTGCGGTTGGATCGGCTCGGGGCGCCTTATCAATCACTCCTCCACACCGACGGATGGCATAAGGGCAACCCGGGGCAGGTACACTGGATGGTCACGCAGCTCATGACCATGCGGCTGGCGCTCTACGCCAACACGCTCCCTCCGGGGGCGGAAGAGGTCAACGGCTACCCGGACTCCCGTACTTCCGTCCTACCGGAGCAAGGTCGGTGGGCGCATTTCGCCACGGTCTACGACGCCGAGAAGAAGACGGTGCGATTCTACCTCAACGGACGATTCGACAAGGAATCACGTCAGGCTGTCGCGCATCCCGCCAGGCTCGGTAAAGCACAGGTCGGCAACTGGGACCAGCAGGACCGTAAGCTCAGCGGCCGCGTGGACGAACTCCTCCTGCTCGGTCGCGCGATGACGGATGAAGAGATCCGGGTGCTCTTCGAAGCCGGCAACCCCTACCGCTGAGACCATCCATGAGACTGAGCTATTTTTTCAGCGGCCTTCTGACCACGGTCATCGCCGCGGCCGCGCCGGTGGATTTCGTCCGTGAAGTACGGCCCATCTTTGAGCAGCACTGCTACGAGTGTCACGGAGACAAGAAACAGAAGGGAGGCCTGCGGCTCGACGTGAAGTCGGCGGCGCTGAAGGGCGGCGACAGCCACGGGCCCGACATCATCCCCGGAAAAGCCAAGCAGAGCCACCTCCTCCAAGTGGTGACCTCTGGCGATGAGGATGAAGTCATGCCGCCTAAGGGAACCCGCCTCAACGCGACCCAGGTCGCCACGTTGACGGCTTGGATCGACCAAGGCGCCGTCTGGCCCGACGGCGTCGACGCGGTCAAGTTGAAGGACACGCGAGACCACTGGAGCTTCAAGCCGCTGCGCTCATCACCCGACGTAAGCACGCAGTCCGCCGCACCCTCTATCGACGGATTCATCGACACCAAGCTCGCCGAAAATAGACTGCGTCGTTCGCCTCCGGCCGATGCCACCACCTGGCTACGGCGGGCGACCTTTGACCTGACCGGACTGCCGCCCACTCCGGAAGAGGTCGCGGCCTTCGTGCAGAAGCCCGATCGCGCGGCCGCCGTCGATCGGTTGCTCGCCTCCCCCCGCTACGGCGAACGCTGGGGCCAGCATTGGCTCGACGTCGTCCGCTACGCCGACACCTACGGCTTCGAGGTCAACACGGAGCGACCGTACGCCTGGCCTTACCGCGACTACGTGATCCGCGCCTTCAACCAGGACACCCCTTACGACCGCTTCATCAAGGAGCAGATCGTCGGCGACGCGCTCGGACAGGACACCGCGACCGGCTTCCTCGTCACGGCCTCGGTCCTCCTGACCGGACAGATCGGCCGGGATGAAGCTTCGAAGCGGCTCGCCCGGCAGGACGCGCTCGACGAGATCGTCAATAACGTCGGACAGACCTTCCTCGGGCTCAGCGTCGGCTGCGCCCGCTGCCACGACCATAAGTTCGATCCGATCAGCGCCAAGGACTACTACGCCATGCAGGCCTTGGTCGCCGGGGTCGAATACATGGACCGCGAAATCCGGACCCCCGAGGCGGACGCCGCCCGGATACGCCTGAAGTCGGTCAAGACGGCGATCGTCGCCGTCGAACGACGGCTCGCGCAGCTGGTCCCCTTGGCCGGCGCCGGGGAGGTCAGACCGATGGTCAACGCCCGCGAGAACGTGGAAAGATTCAAGCCGGTACGGGCGAAGAAATTACGCTTCACCATCCGCGAGACCAACCGGCTCGAGCCGTGCGTCGACGAGATCGAGGCCTTCGGACCTGACGGCGAGAACGTCGCCCTCAACGCGGCCGTCACGGTCTCCGGCGAGCGGGTCACGGCCGACACCCATGAGCAGCGTTTCGTCAACGACGGCAATTACGGCAACGCCCGGAGCTGGATGTCCGACGAAAACGGCAAGGGCTGGGTGCTCCTCGATTTCCGGCAGGAACGGGAGATCGACCGGGTCGTCTGGGGCCGGGACCGCCAAGGCAAGTTCACCGACCGCCTGGCCACGAGCTACGTGATCGAGGTCGCGGACGTCGCCGGGAAATGGCAGATCGTGGCCAGTTCGGATGACCGGGCGAAATTCGTCCCCGGAAGCACCATCGATCCAGGATTCACCACGAAGGGACTTGGCAAGGAAGAAGCCGCTCAAGCGCGACGCCTGCTCGCCGAAAAGAACAAGCTCCTCGCCGATCAGCGCGCCTTGGATGCGGAGCAGAAAGCTTTCGCGGGCGTATTCCGTAAACCAGACAAGATCCACCTCCTCAACCGCGGCGACCCCGAACAACCAAAGGAGGAAGTCGCCCCCGCCCTGCTGAGCGTGCTCGGAGACAAGAAGCTACCGACCGACGCTCCGGAGCAGGCCCGGCGGGAGGCCCTCGCCGGATGGATCGCCGATCCGAGCAACCCGCTCACGGCCCGCGTGATGGTGAACCGCATCTGGCAGGGACATTTCGGCGCCGGCCTCGTCCAGACCCCGAGCGATTTCGGCAACAACGGGCAGATGCCG
>JAUMEU010000133.1:0-3231 GCA_032120295.1 Opitutales bacterium
TGCACGTCCCAGTTCTTCCAGCCGGCGTCGCGCACCTTCTCGGCGGCGTGGAACACGTCGGAGACCTTGCGGAAAGTGCAGGCCACGCCGTGGATGCGTTCGTTGCGTTCGTTCATGGTCGGGGGGCGGCGAGGATCAGTGGGCGTGGGGGTCGGCCTGCGGCGCGACCATCTTCAGCTCGGCCATGGGCAGCAGAGGCAGGAAGCGCACGAACAGGAGGAAGAGGACGGAGAAGAAGCCGAAGGTCCCGAAGAACGTGAAGATATCCACGATCGTCGGGGAGTAGTAACCCCAGCTGGACGGCAGGTAGTCGTTGGCGAGCGAGGTGATGGTGATCACGAAGCGCTCGAACCACATGCCGACGTTGACGAAGAGGCAGATGATCCAGACGAGGGCGTGGTTCTCGCGGACCTTCTTGAACCAGAAGAGCTGCGGGGTGATCACGTTGCAGGACACCATGATCCAGTAAGCCCAGGCATACTGGCCGAAGGCGCGGTTCACGAAGGCGAACTTCTCGAAGGAGTTGCCCGAGTAGGCCGCGATGAAGAACTCCGTGGCGTACGCGTAGCCCACCATCGTGCCGGTGGCCAAGATGATCTTACACATGTTGTCGATGTGGTACTGATTGATGACGTCGTGCAGGCGGTAGATCGCGCGCAGCGGGAGCATCAGGGTCAGCACCATCGCGAAGCCGGAGAAGATGGCGCCGGCGACGAAGTACGGGGGGAAGATGGTCGTGTGCCAGCCGGGGACGTTCGAGACGGCGAAGTCGAACGAGACGATGGTGTGCACGGAGAGCACGAGCGGGGTCGAGAGACCGGCGAGCAGCAGGTAGGCCATCTCGAAGTTGGACCACTGGCGGTTGCCGCCGCGCCAGCCCATGGCGAGGACGCTGTAGAAGGCCTTGCGCCACCAGGTGGTCGCGCGGTCGCGGATCGTGCCGAGGTCCGGGATCATGCCCATGTACCAGAACAGCGTCGAGACGGTGAAGTAGGTGGAGACCGCGAAGACGTCCCACTCGAGCGGGGAACGGAACTGCGGCCAGATGCCGTTCTGATTAGGCAGCGGCAGGAGCCACCAGCCGAACCACACGCGACCGACGTGGAAGAGCGGGAACAGTCCGGCGCAGCAGACCGCGAAGATGGTCATGGCCTCGGCGGCGCGGTTGATGGACGTGCGCCACTTCTGGCGGAGGAGGCAGAGGATCGCCGAGATCAGCGTGCCGGCGTGGCCGATGCCGACCCAGAACACGAAGTTGACGATGGCCCAGCCCCAGCCCACGGGGGAACGCAGGCCCCAGGTGCCGGTGCCGGTCGCGACGAGGTAGCCGAGGCCGATGAACGTGAACGACGCGACGAAAAGCGCGACGCCGAACATGATCTTCCACCAGAGCGGGGTCTCTTCTTCGACGATGCCGCAGACCTTGTCGGTGATCCAGTGGAAGCCGCGGTTGTTGAGGATCAGCGGCGAGCGCGGAAGCTCGGCTGGGCGAACCTTATCGAGGATCGCGGGGCGCTCCGAAGAGCTGTCGTGGGCGTGAGCCATGGGACGAAGGGTCGTTTAAGGATTATTTGGCGTGAGGCTTCGCGCCGTGGGCGTCGCCGTGGGCGGGAGCGGCGTGGGAGTCGCCGTGCGGGGCGCCGTGCGAGGCGCGGCCGTCCATCTCGAGACGAGAGAGCGGGACGAGCTGGGCGCCCGGCATGCGGAGGTTGAGGTTACGCAGCTTGGCCTGGTAGGTCGTGCGCGGGCGGGTGTTCAGGTAAGTCAGCGCACCGTAGGAACGGCTCGAAGCCTTGGCCTTGGCGACGCGGGTCTTGGGGTCGGTGATGTCACCGAACTCGATCGCGCCGGCCGGGCAGGCCTGCTGGCAGGCGACCTTGATGGCGCCGTCGCGGACGTTGATGTCGGCTGAATTGCGGGCGCGCACCTTGGCCTGGATCTTGGCTTCCTGGATGCGCTGGACGCAATAGGTGCACTTCTCCATGACGCCGCGCATGCGCACGGAGACGTCGGGGTTCTTCTGGAGCTGCGGGAGGTCGGCCGGATCCTTGACGGCCTTCTCGGGTCCGAGCGGACCTTCGTAAAAGTGGCCGTCGACGCGCTTGTTGTAGTCGAGGAAGTTGAAGCGACGGACCTTGTACGGGCAGTTGTTCGCGCAGTAGCGGGTGCCGATGCAACGGTTGTAGGCCATCGTGTTCAGGCCTTGGTCGTCGTGGACGGTGGCGTTGGCGGGGCAGACGGTCTCGCACGGGGCGGTCTCGCAATGCTGGCACGCGACGCCCATGAAGGTGACCTGCGGGTCTTCGGGGATCGCGTTGCCGGCGGCGGCGCGGCCGTCGAAGAAGTAGCGGTCCAGGCGGATCCAGTGCATGTTGCGTCCCTTGAGCACCTGCTCGCGGCCGACGACGGGGATGTTGTTCTCGGACTGGCAAGCGGTCACGCAGGCGTTGCAGCCGGTGCAAGTATTGAGGTCGATCGACATGCCCCACTGCTGGAGCGCGGGGAACTTGTCCTCGTGGCCCTGCCAGACGGCGACGTTCGGGGCGACGGAGTGGGCCGGGTGCTCGTAGGCGGAATTACCACGCGGGGTGGTGATGGCCTTGGCCGCAGGGGCCATGGCGCCGTCCTTGCCGTAGACGGCCGGAGCGTGGCCATCGATGCCGAGCTTGGCGAAATCGGCGTTCTTCTTGAGGTCCTCGACGTTGCCTTCACGGATGATGTCGCGGCCTTCCATCGACCAGTGGTCCTGCATGTTGCAGACGGCGACGGAGGTGTCGGTGAGCGTGAACTTGGCGCCCGTGCGGACGGCGGGTTCGGCGGCGGCGACGAGCGGGTAGGCGTTGAAACCGTTGCCCGTGACGCGACCAGCGAGGCGTTCGTCGACGCGCGTGGCGACGCGGCCGGCGACGCGGCGGCCGAAGCCGAGCTGGAGACCGATCGTGTGGTCGGCCATGCCCGGCATGATGAAGACCGGGCCGGTGACGGACTTGCCGCCCACGGTGACGGTGGCGACGCGGCAGATGAGCTGGCCATCGACCAACTGATTGATGTTCCGGTTGAGCGCGCCGATTTTGTTGATGAACATCGCGTCCGGCTCGATGGCGAGCTTCGCGGCGAACTTCGGGCTGACGAGGATGACGTTCTCCCAGACGGTCTTGGACATGGGATCCGGAGCCTCGGCGAGCCAGCCGTTGTTGGCCTGGAGGCCGTCGCCGGAGTGGACGCTGGGGA
>JAUMEU010000134.1:0-6397 GCA_032120295.1 Opitutales bacterium
AGTCCTCCGTGGTCAAGCGCGGCAGCTAGGTCAGCACGCAGTGCTGACCCTACCTCAAGTCAGTGTCCGGAGATAACGAAAAACGACGAACAAAGAACCAAGAACAACCCAGATTCCCAACCGCTAGCCGCCAACCGCTTCAACCTACTCTCAGAATAATTTGGCAATCGGCGTTCCGCCGTCGGTCACGGGGACGGGACGGGAGCCGGCCATGAGGTCGCGGGAGGTGTCGACGTTCAGGGCGGCGAGGATGGTGGCGTGGAAGTCCGGGATGCTGACCGGGTTCTCCACGATCTTCTTCGAGAGGTCGTCGGTCTGGCCGTAGGCGCCGCAGTGCTTCAGGCCGCCGCCGGCGAGGATCATCGAGAAGGCGGTGCCCTGGTGGCCGCGTCCGCCCTTGCCGTCGAATTCCGGCGGACGACCGAACTCGGTGCCGATGACGACGAGCGTCTTGTCGAGCATGCCGGTGCGCTTGAGGTCCTCGATGAGGCCCGCGAGGGCGTGGTCGAGCTCGCGGATGAGGATATGCTGGTTGTCGATGCCGTCGTTATGCACGTCCCAGCCCGCGCCGTTGATGAAGTTCAGGTTGTGCGAGACTTCGACGAAGCGGACGCCGCCCTGGACGAGGCGACGGGCGAGCAGGCAGCGCTGGCCGAACTCGCCTCCGTAGGAAGCGCGCACGGCCGGCGACTCCTGCTTGAGGTCGAAGTGGCGCATGAATGAGGGCCCTGCCAGGCGGAATGCTTCCTGCTGCGCGGCCGCGTATTCCTCGACCGCCGAGCCGCCGGGGGCGCGTTCGCCGAGGGCTTCGAGCAGGGCCAGGCGGGCGTCCTTACGTTCGGACGAGACTTCGCCCGGAGTGGTGAAGCCGTTCGGGCCGGTCTCGGTGTCGACGAGATAGATGTAGCCGTCCTTGATGCCGAGGAAGCCGGGGCCGCGGCTCACGTTCGGGTAGCCGATGAGCATGTAGGCCGGGACGGACGGATCGGCGGCGCCGCGACGGTGCGCGACGATCGAGCCGATGGAAGGGTAGACGGCGTTGCCGCTGATCATGCGGCCGGTGTGCACGAGGTTCGTGGCGAACGCGTGCTCATCGATGACCTTGTGGTTCACCGAGCGGACCGCGGTGACGTGCTCCATCAGCTTGGCCGTGCGCGGCAGGTGTTCGCAGAGGCGCACGCCGGGGACGGACGTCTCGATGGACGGGTACAGGGAGCCGGGCTTCTTCTTGGTGGCCTTGTTGTCGCCGAGGGCCTTCGGGTCGAATGTGTCGGCCTGGCCCATGCCGCCGCCGAGCCAGATGAAGATGCAATGCTCGGCCTTGCCCTTGGGGCCGGCCGCGCCGGAGTTGGCCAAGAGCGGCGAGGCGGCGAACGGCGCGAGGCCGAGGGCGGTGACGAAGGAGCGGCGGTTCATGAGATCAGTAATAGAGGAATTCGGGGGAGTTGACGAGCGCCCAGACCACATCTTCGGCGCGGCGACGCCAGGCGTCCGTCAGGCGGGGGGTGGCCGGGTCGCCCTTGCGGGCGGCGGCTTCCTGCTGCATGCGCACGGTGGTGGCCAGGTCGTTGAGGTGGTTGGACCAAGAGACGTAGTAGGCCGGCTTGCGCTTGCCGGGCGGGGCGCGGAGCGGCGGGGGCAGCAAGCGGTCCGCGAAGCCGTCGGCGAGGTAGGATGCGTACTTGGCCTTCTCCGCGGCGGTCGGGCGTCGTGTGAGCACGCGCACGAAGAGTTCGTCTACGAAGTCCGTCGGCGACTTGGCGTCGAAGGCGAGGGCGGTCACGCCGTGGTCATCGCTGAGGCGCGTGATCCAGGTGCCCATCGTGCCGTTGCTGAGGATCGCGGGTTGCAGCGAATTGGCGGAGGACTCGCGGTCGGTCACCGGGTCGGGACGGCTTGCGCGCCAGCCGAAGGCCGCCAGGACGTCGCAGACGGCTTGGATGCGGGGCAGGGCGAGGGCGGGTCGGTCGCGCTCGTTGGAGGTCGAGGTCAGCATCCAGGCGCGGCGCGGCTGGCCGAGCGTGACGGAGTTCGCCTGTTCGCGGATGCTGTCGATATCGAGGCTGGCCTCCTCGGTGCGGAAGGGTTTGCCGGTCGTCGTGAACATGGAGTCCACGACCTGCTCGGCGGAGAGGCGACGCGGGGCCGGGGCGACGTAGAGCGGGTTCGGTAGCTTCTGCGTGAGGTCCGTCGCACGCTGGTAGGCGTGCGAGTTCAGGATGAGGCGACGGAGGTGGTCGGCGTCATAGCCGCTGCGCACGAGTTCGCGGCCCAGCCAGCGGAGCAGTTCGGGATGGGAGTGCTTGGAGCGTTCCCAGTCCGAAGGCTGGTCGACGAGGCCGCGGCCCATCAGGCGGGCCCAGATCCGGTTGGCCATCACCTGCGCGAAGCGTTCGTTCTGCGGGGCGGTGACGAGCGTCGCGAGGCGGTCGCGCGGATCCTTGGGGTCGAAGGCGAGGTCGTCGGCGATGCTCTCCTGGGAGAATTCCGGGAACGGCCAGTGCGGTTCGACCGAAGCACCGGGCTCTAGCGTGACCTCGATGAGCGGTTTGCGGCCACCTTCGCGGAGCTTGGCCATCGAGACGCTGCTGGTGGCCGGGACCTTGACGGCCTTGGTCTCGAGCAGGGCGGCGAGGGCGAAGACCTGTTCCTGTTTGGAAGTATGGGCGGGGGAGTCGTGGCAGCGTGCGCACTTGGTCTCCACGCCGAGGAAGGCGGTCGTGACGATGGTGGCCTTGGCGGCCATCGGGACGTCGTTCTGCGAGGCGAGGCCGAAGCCGGCCGGACCGCCGGCGGCGGAACTGCCCTTGAGGCGCAGAAGTTCGGTGACCATCAGGTCGAGCGGCTTGCGGTCGATGAGCGATTCGTAGATCCACCAGCGGAAGGGTCCGGAATTATTGAGGGTCGGGTTGAGGATGTTCGGGTTCTCAGCGAGGACGTCCTGCCAGTAGCCCATCTGGTGGTCGGCGGCGCGCGGGTCGGCGAGCAGGCGGTCGATGGCCTTGGCGCGTTTGTCGGAGGAAGTATCAGCAGCGAACGCGGCGATCTCGTCGGACGAGGGCGGCACGCCGACGGTATCGAGGGTGACGCGGCGGAGGAAGGCGAGGTCGTCGGTCAGCGGCGTCAGGCGCGTGGATAGCGGGCGGTATTCCGGCCAGGCGGCGCCTTCCTTGATCCACTGTTCGATGAGCGCGACGTCGGCGGCGGCGAGGCGATGGCCTTTCGGCGGCATCATCTCGTCAGGGTCTTCGGAACGGATGCGCGTGAGCAGGGAGCTCTTGGCAGGATCGCCGGGTACGATGGCAGCGCCGTCGCTCTTGCCGCCCTTGAGGGCGCCGGCGAGGGTGTCGAGGTGCAGCCCGCCCTTGGGCTTGCCGCCTTGGTGGCACTCGAGGCAGCTCGCTTCGAGGATCGGTTGGATCTGGGCGTAGAATTCGATGCCGCCCGTCTTCACGGCCTTCACCTGGCCTTGGTAGGCGACGATCTTTTCGGCGAGGAAATGGTCGACGGGATTGTTCGCGGGGAAGCCGGTGGCCAGCGCCGGGACCGGTGTCTCGGGCGTCGCGGCGAGCCACTGCTTCGCGGCGTCGCGGCGCTTCTGCCAATACTCGCCTTGGCTGGCACGGGCGGCGGCGCGGGCGGCGGCATCGACGCGCGCGAGGCGTTCTTCTTCCTGCGCAGCGTAAGCGGCCCAGCCGGCGTCGTTGTAGGACGGGGTTTCTCCGGAGGGCGAAAGCAGCTGCCAGTCGGTGCGGCCGGCGAGAGAGATCGCGGCGATGGTCTCGCCGAGTTCGGGGCGACGGCGTGCGCCCTTCGTGTTGATGGCAAAACCCACGATGGATTCGAGCACGATGCGGTGCTCGCCACCCTTGGTTTCGAACTCGGCCCACGCGTCACGGTTGCCCGGGGGGGCGAAGCGGAAGTCGCCGCCGAGGTCGAGGTAATCGTCCTGCGCTTTGATCGGCTTATTGTCGGTACCGGCGGGCGGGAAGGGCGTCTGGAGCTGGAGCTTGCCGTCGATGAAGAGCGCGGAAGCGCCGCGACCACGGAGCAGCAGGCGATGCTTGCCGGCGGGAAGCTTCACGACGCCGAGGGCACGGAGCAGGTAAGGATGGCCGCGTTCGGCGCGCACGCCGGTGTCGACGTATTTTTCGGGCACTCGGGCGAAGCCGAAGGCCGGGGCGACGTAGCTGTCGGTGACCTCCGGAGCCTTCTCCGGCCAGACGTTGGCGGTCGGCTTCCAGGCTTCGCAGAGTTCGACGCGCACCTGGCCGTTCGTGACGGTGGTCCAGTCGATCTTCGGGGCCTTGCGGACGACTTCTGGGGCTTTGGCGGCCTTCACGCCGCTGGCGCTATCGTTGCCGGCGTTGGGGCTGGGGCCGACCTGGGCGATCTCGGTCTTGGCGACCGGTGGCAGCGTGGTGGCGAAGCGGTCGGCGATTTCTTTCGAAGGCACGAGCGTGCGATAAAGCCTGACCTCATCGATCGCGCCGCGGAAGCTGCTGTTGGGCAGGCCGCCCTGCGAGGAGCCGATCCAGACGGGAGCGTCGTCGACGATCGGAGCCTCGGTCGTCGCGCCGTCCATGTCCCAGGAGCCTTTGATCTCCTTACCGTCGATCCAGCCGCGGATACTGTCGGGCTTGCCGAACTCGTAGCGGATCGCCACATGATGCCAGCGTCCGTCGTTGGGGAATCCGGTGGGAGTCGTCCAGCGGTGCCACTTCACGCCCTTGCCGGCGGGCGTGGCGAAGAGGAAGTTGAGGCAGGCGGTGTCGTAGAGCACGCGCAGACGCATGGCCCAGTTCTGGTTACTGGGGTTCGCGGCCTTTGGGTCGGTGCGGCCCTTGCCGATGATCGTCGCGTTCTCTCCCTTGCGCAGGCCGTCGGGACGGACCCAGGCCTCGAGCGTGAGGGCGTCGCCGTTCTTGAAATCGAAGAGGCTGTCCGCCCCCGGGTCCTTGATCACCAAGCGGGCGCCTTTCCCGTCGAAAGTCGGCGCGAGGTTCTGGGTGTCGAAACGAGGATAGTCAGGACGACGCGGACCGGCCTGCTTGAGCGTGATGCCGCCGACGGCGGAAAGCTCCGGGCTGGGCTGGCCGTCGAAGGTCCAAGCCGGTGCGGTCTCGGCGGCGGCGAGGGCGGTGAGGCTAAGAAAAATGGGCAGAAGACGGCGCATCTGAAAGAGGGGACAGGGGTGGGGCGGGTGGGGTTCCGCCCGATGTAGGAAGATTCCATGGGCGGTACCAGCGGGGTCAACCCTTTCGCAGGATTGCCTGCCCGAACTCGGGGCCTAATTTGCGCCCATGCCTTCGACCGCCCGCCGCCTCGCCGGTTTCACCGAATCCGTCATCCGCGGGATGACCCGCCTGGCGAACCAGTACGGGGCCATCAACCTCTCACAGGGTTTCCCGGACTTCTCTCCGCCCGAGGAGCTCCTGGCGGCCTTGGAGCGGGCCACCCGGGGTCCGCATCACCAATATGCCGTCACCTGGGGCGCCCCGCGGTTCCGACAGGCGTTGGCTAAGAAGATCAACCGCTTCAGCGGCCTGGCCATCGATCCGGATCAGCACCTCGTCGTCACCTGCGGTAGCACCGAAGCGATGATGGTCGCAATGATGACCGCCTGCAATCCGGGCGACAAGGTGATCGTCTTCTCGCCCTTTTACGAAAACTACGCCGCCGACGCGATCCTCTCGGGTGCCGAGCCGATCTACGTGCCCCTGCGCGCGCCAGACTTCGCCTTCGATCCCGAGGAGCTCGCCAAGGCCTTCGCGCAGAAGCCCAAGGCCATCATCGTCTGCAATCCCTCGAACCCCTGCGGCAAGGTCTTCACGCGCGCTGAGCTCCTGACAATCCTGCGTCTGGCTGAAGAGCACGACGCGTTCGTCATCACCGACGAGCCCTACGAGCACATCGTCTACGCCCCGCACGAGCATGTGTATTTCGCCGCGCTGCCCGGCGCGTTCGAGCGCACCATCACGTGCAATTCCTTGTCGAAGACTTATTCCATCACTGGTTGGCGCCTCGGTTACGTGCAGGCCGCCCCGCACGTCATCGCCCAGGCCCGCAAGGTGCACGACTTCCTGACCGTCGGCGCCGCCGCGCCGTTGCAGGAGGCCGCCGTCGCGGGGCTCGAACTACCGGATTCGTATTACGCCGGCCTGGGTGAACTCTACGCCGCCAAGCGGATGCTATTCACGTCGATCCTCCAGCAGACCGGACTCACGTTCACCGAGCCGCAGGGCGCCTATTACTCGCTCCTCGACGTCTCTCCGCTCGGTTTCAAGACCGACACCGAAGCCGCCGAGTGGCTCATCAAGGAGATCGGCGTCGCCGGCGTACCTGGCTCGTCGTTCTTCCGCGAGCCTGAGCATCGCTACGTCCGCTTCCACTTCGC
>JAUMEU010000135.1:0-15073 GCA_032120295.1 Opitutales bacterium
CGTTGCCGATGAGGTTGGCGATGATGCGGCGGAATTTGATCGGGTCGCCGAGGACCGACTGCGGGGTGTCGGCGCGCACCAAGGTGGCCAGTTCGACGCCTTTGCGGCCGGCCTGGTGCTGGAATTGAGCGATGACCTCCTCGAGCGCGCGGACTGGGTTGAAGGGGATGCTCTCGATCGTGACGTTGCCTCGGTCGAGGCGGGAGAAATCGAGCACGTCGCGGACCGTATCCTCGAGCTCGCGGGCGCAGGACTGGATCTTGCGGAGGACTTCGGGCGGCGCCGGCGTGGCGGCTTCGAGGTTCGTCTCGCAGAGTCCTTGGATGGCGTTGATCGGGTTGCGGATCTCGTGGGTGACGTTGGCCACGAACTGCCACTTCGCGGCGGCGACCTCCTCGGCCTTCTCCAGCGCGATGCGGAGGCGGTTATGTTCGTCGACCGACTCCGTGATGTTGAGCGCAAACGTGAGCAGCCCGTTGGGCAGGCCGCCGCCGCCCTTGATCCGTTCGTGCACCACGCGGACGAGCCGGGAGCGGCGGTCTTGGGTCTCGAAGTGCATGACGGCGTGCAGGACGCGCTGGCCGGTGCGGACGACTTCTTCGTCGAACTGCCGGAACTGCTCGGCCGTCTTCGCGGAGAGGATGTCGGCGAGCGTGAGGTCCGCCCCGAAGCCGCGGTAGGGCAGGGAGAGGAACTCGTCGAGGCTGCGGCTTGTGTGCAGGATGCGCCCCTGCAGATCGCGGAAGATGATGAAGTCGGGGGAATTCTCGATCAGCGTGCGCGCGAGGCTCATGCCCGAGCGAGGGGTGAGGATGGGGGTGCCGTTGACTTGGGGGTCTTCGGCGAAGATCAACCAGACCTGGCGGTCGAACTTCGGGTCGGGCTGCAGGATGATCTTGGCGGCCCGGATCGGTTCGCCGAGGTCGTCGTTACGCAGCTCGAGCATCCCGCTCCAGGCGGACCAGCGCGCCGCGGAGCGCAGGAGGGTCGAGACCGGCTGACCGTTCTCGAGTTCCAGGAAGAGCCCGTCGAGGTTGGTCCCGACCTGGATCTTGCGGCCGACGGTGCGCTCGACCAGCGGGTTGGCGAACAGCACCTCACCTTTGCGGCTGCAGACCATGAAAGGCCAGGGCAGCACTTCGGGCAATGTGGAGAGGTCCGCCATCGGGTTCGGACCACCCTGAGGGGTTCCGGGGCGGGGGACAACCTTCCAAGTGATAGGGGGAAGGCACTAATGCATAGGGATAGGGATAGGGGTAGGGGTAGGGGTAGGGATAGGGGTAGGGGTAGGGGTAGGAAGCGGGGGTAGGTTTGTAGTGGATTAATAGATACGAAGGGATCCGGGAACGACGGACGACCCCGGGGTCGCCGGGGTCGTGTCTTGCTTTTGGTGCTCAGGAAGGGACTTGAACCCTTACGCTTTAGGGGCACTGGAACCTGAATCCAGCGTGTCTGCCATTCCACCACCTGAGCATTAAAGCGGACAGGTGAGCAAAGGGTTAGCCCCCGCTCTGTCAAGGTCAGGGCTGGCGCAACGTCTTCAGCATGTAGACGCAGTCGAGTTTCTGCCCGAATTTGCGTCCGACGGCCTGCAGCAGGCCCGCTTCGACGAAGCCAAGTGATGCGTGGAGGCGCCGGCTGGCGGTCTGTTCGCCGGAGATCCGGGCGATCACGGACTCGTGGCCGAGAGCCTCGGCGCGGCGAAGCAGCTCGCCGAGCATGAGCTTGCCGAGCCCCTGGCCATGGCGGGTGTGGTCGATGAAGACCGAGTCCTCCACGGTCGTGGACCAACCTTGGCGGCTATTATACGTGGAAAGGGAGCCCCAACCGACCACTTTACCCTCAATTTCGACGACCAGGGCAGGGTGGGCGGGGGTGCGGGCCCTCAGCCAAGCCCGCCGGCCTTCGTCGGATTCCTCCGTCAGGTGCCAGGTGCAGGTGCTGGTGCGGACGTAGTGGTTATAGATGGCGTTGATCGCCCGGACATCGGCCGGGAGGGCGGCTCGGACGCGTGGTTCCATGGGCTCAGTCATAGCTCGGAGAAAAGCTTAAACAAGCACAGGAAATCCCGTTGACAGTCGGTCGCAGGTTACCTTTGTTGGCCGACCTGCCGTTGTTACGACGGCTCTCCCGACCATGAAAGTCTCCTCCTCCCTCAAGTCGCTGAAGAAGCGTCACCCGAATTGCCAGGTAGTTCGCCGCAAGGGCCGTATCTACGTGATCAACAAGACGCACCCCCGCTACAAGGCGCGTCAGGGCTAACCCCGAGCAAACCCCTTATTTTATGAAGAAGGAAGGCCATCCTGAATATAACAACGTCGTCTTCGTGGATGTCTCCACGAACCGCGAGTTCCCGGCACGTTCGACCATGAAGTCGAAGGAGACCAAGGTGATCGACGGCGTCGAGCACTTCGTCGTCCGCCGGGAAGTCACCATGGACTCGCACCCCGCCTATACCGGCGAGAAGCGCTTCGTGGACTCCGCCGGTCGCGTCGAGAAGTTCAACACCAAGTTCCGTCGCAAGTAAGCCTCCGCCGAGGCCGACCCGAAACCCGCCCGGTTCGCCGAGCGGGTTTTTTGTTGGCTAGGGATGCGATGGGCAGGGTAAAGCAGGCAAAAGAACGGCTTAATTTCTTACTCTTGCATGCTGCCAGTGAGTCGTGGGTGAAGTTTATGTATAAACCGTTGTAAATCAATTACTTAATATGCTGTTAACAGGGGGGTGCGAATGGGTGTGAATAAGCCCTGACTTCACGCATTTAAGGCCTATTTTAAGCAAATAGTGATTGATTTTGTCATCATATCGGTGCAATACTGACCACGCTATGAAGCATATCCTCCCGATCCTCACCCTCACGACCCTCGCTGCCGCTGCCTCTGCCCAGAGCGCCGCTGCTGCTGGTCTTTCCTACAACCGCGTTGGTGTTAATTACAACACCGACTCCGCCGAAAATGGTTTCTCCATCTCGGCTGAAGCCCTCATCGGCTCCTCCAACGTCTGGGTCGGCGGCACCGCTGCCCTCGACAACACCGGCGAAGACTTCGTCTCCGTGGGTTACCTGTTCAAGAACGTCGCCGCTGGCATCGACGCCACGGTCGCCGTCTCCTCGAACGACACCTACGGCCTCATCCTCCGTCGCTCCCTGAACGAAGTGATCGCCGGCCTCGAAGCCCGCTTTGTCTACGCTCACACCACGGGTTCTGACCGCTCCGACTCCTTCGTGTACGAGCTCGCCTACAACATCGGCGCCAAGTACCAGGTCGCCGTGTCCCTCGAAGACGTCGACGGCGGCGACGAAGAGCTCGCCTTCTCCGTTCGCTACAACTTCTAATCTTCGGATTAGAGGTTGATCTTAAGGGCCCCGGCAACGGGGCCCTTTTTGTTGCCCAATAAGGTCGGCCTATGGCGGTGGGGTGACGAATAAACGACAAAAATGCATTTTAGTGTTGTTTTCTCGTCTGGGGTGCCTACTAAAGAACCCGCATATGAAGCACATCCTCCCGATCCTCACCCTCACGACCCTTGCTGCCGCTGCCTCTGCCCAGAGCGCCGCTGCCGCTGGTCTCTCCTATAACCGCGCAGGTCTCAGCTACAACAAGGACGTCGCCGGCAACGGTTACACCGTCTCGGTCGAAGCCCTCGTCGGCTCCTCGAACGTCTGGGTTGGCGGCGAAGCCGGCATCAACGCCGAAGGCGATGACTCCGTCTCCGTTGGCTACCTCTTCAAGAACGTCGTCGGCGGCATCGATGCCACCGCTGTCGTCTCTTCGAACGATAACTACGGCGTGATCCTCCGTCGCTCCCTGAACGAAATCGTCGCCGGCCTCGAAGGTCGCTTCGTCTTCGCTCACAACACTGGTGATGCCCGCTCCGACTCCTTCGTCTACGAGCTCGCCTACAACGTGAACTCGAAGTACCAGGTCGCCGTCTCGGTTGCTGACATCGCCGACAGCGAAGAAGAAGTCTCCTTCACCGTTCGCTACAACTTCTAATCTTCGGATTAGAGGCTGATCTAAGGGCCCCGGCGACGGGGCCCTTTTTGTTGTCCGAGCATCCCGATCGTCCGGCTTACTTGGCTTCCACGTGCACGGTGACTCGCATCTCGCGGTCGCCGCCGCCCCAATAGCTTCCGCTCACGGGAGTGGCGTCCCGATAGTCGCGCCCCACCGCCGAGGCCACGTACGCCTCGTGGATGACCTTCCGGTTCGTCGGGTCTACCCCGAGCCAGCCATAACCCGGTAGCCAGACCTCGCTCCAAGCGTGGGAAGCGTGGCTGCCGATGACGTCGCCGCGCTTGGCATCGTAGACATAGCCGCAGACATAGCGGGCCGGGATGCCGATGGAGCGGCAGAGGGCCAGCAGCAGGTGGGCGTAGTCCTGGCAGACCCCCTGCGGCTTGGCGAAGAATTCTTCGGTATTCGTACCGATATGGGTCGCGCCGGGTACATACTGGCAGGTGGCATGGATGAAGTCCATGAGCCCGATGATCACCGAGAAAACGTCCCCCCGGTCTTTCTCGACGTCGACGGCTGCCCGCCAGATCTCCGGCGTGATGCGCACGGGGCCGTCGGAAAGGAGGTAGGGCTGGAAGCTCTCGATGACCTCATCGGCCCGGACCGCCGCCAAGGGGATGTCGGTGGGCACGGCGGAGACCGGTGTCGCCAGGGTCTCGACCGCGCTAGAAACGTCGATCACGAGTTCTTTGTGGGGTTCCTCGACCTCAAAGAGGTGGACCGAGTTGCGGTAGAGGTCCGGATAACGGCGCATCCGGACAGCCGGCAACACCCGCACCAGGTGCAGGCCGAGCTTCTGGCGGTGATTGGTGAGCGGGGAGACGCGGAGTTCGTTGGTATTGTTGCGGACGGGCAGGGCGTAGCGGTATTCGGTGCGGTGGACGATGCGGAGCTTCATGGTCGCGGCGCGCCTTACTGCTGTTGCTGCTGCTGCTGCTCGCGTTGCCAGTCGGAGAGTGACTCCGGCCGCGTTCCGCGCGGGAAATGCCGGTCCACCTCCCCCGGCAACAGCACGTAACTCTCGAAAACCGCCTGCCCGGCGGCGTTCAGCTGCAATTGAAGTTCGTCGATATAGGCATGAAGTCCCCGTGCCATCACCTCCGGCGGCCCGGCGAAGCTCAGGCGGGCCAGCAGGGCGCCGGTGATCTTCTCGCAGGGGTTGGAATAGCGGCCGGTCGGCGTCCCGGAGATATCATGCAGGACCTCGTCGGCCCGGCGGATACAGTGCCGGACCGACCTCGGGAACTCGTTGGAGAACAGGAGCAGGTCGACCACCCCCTCGATACTGATCTCGCCTCCATGCGCCCGACGGTAGCCGGCATGGGCGCTGCAGGCTCGCAGGACCGCCCCCCATTGCAGGGATTCCAGGGCCGAATCTCCGGCGGCGGTCTGCGTCTGGGAGCGGATGTCGAGGAAGCGGCTCGTCATGTCCGCCCGTTCGAGCAGGCGGCCCAGCTGCAGGAAGTTCCAGCCTTCGTCGCGGGTGAGCGTCGCGTCGGTGATCCCGTCGAAGAGCATCGAGGACGAGATGATCTTCTCGTAATAGGCCTGGGGGAACCGTTCGAGGAGTTCAAGACCCTCGGAGGAGGTCACGAAGAGGTTGAGCGCGTTGATCTCGGACCACATCTCGTCGGAAATCTTGTCCCGGACCGAGCGGGCGTTCTCCCGGGCGAGACGGATGCAGGAAAGGATCGAGTCGGGGTTGCGCAGGTCGAGGGTCAGGAAGCGGGCCACGTCGCCGATCTGCGGTTGCGGATAGAGGGAGCGGAACGCGCCTTCCATCGCGGTGGCCGCCAGGACCGGTGTCCAGTACTCGTGAGCACTGCCCCGGCCCAGCGTCTCGTCATCGAGCAGCATCTCCTCGGAGACGCGGACCAGACGCGCCAGGTTTTCCGCCCGTTCCATCTGGCGAGCCATCCAATATTGGTGGTCGGCGACCCTCGAAAGCATCATCGGCGTAGGTCAGGCCGCGAGGACCCAGGTGTCTTTGCTGCCGCCGCCTTGGGAGGAATTGACGACGAGCGAACCGCGGGTGAGGGCGACGCGGGTGAGGCCGCCCGGCAGCACCTTGACCGTGTCCCCCCACAGGACGAAGGGTCGTAGATCGACGTGACGGCCCTCCAGCCCGCCGTCCACGAGGGTGGGGTGCTGGGAGAAATTGACCACGGGTTGGGCGATATAATTGCGGGGGTTGGCCGAGACTTTGGCGTGGAATTCCGCCAACTGGGCCCGGGTCGCGGTGGGCCCGATGAGCATCCCGTAGCCGCCACTTTCGTTGGCGGCCTTCACGACGAGCTTCGGCAGATTCTCGAGGATATATTTCTTATCGCCGTCGCGCCAGGCGAGGTAGGTCGGGACTTGGTCGAGAATGGGCTCCTGGCAGAGGTAATAACGGATCATGTCCGGCACGTAGGCGTAAGTCACCTTGTCGTCGGCCACGCCCGTGCCGATGGCGTTGGCGAGGGCCACGTTGCCGCGGCGGACGGCGTCGACGAGACCCGGGACGCCGAGGCAGGAGTCCTTGCGGAAGACCTGCGGGTCAAGGAAGTCATCGTCGATACGGCGATAGATGACGTCGACCTGGCGCAGGCCCCGGGTGGTCCGCATGTAGACGAAGCCGTCGAGCGCGATGAGGTCGCGACCCTCGACGATCTCGATGCTCATCTGGCGGGCCAGGAAGGAGTGCTCGAAGTAGGCGCTGTTATGGACGCCCGGTGTCAGCAGCACCACGTTCGGGTTGGGGTTCTCATGCGGGGCGATATGTCGGAGCGTGGCGAGCAGGTCCGCGGGATAGGTGTCGACGGGGCGGACGCCGCTGGCCCCGAAGAGCTGCGGGAAGACGCGCTTCATCGCGGCGCGGTTTTCTAATACGTAAGACACCCCCGAAGGGCAGCGACCGTTGTCTTCGAGGACGAGGTAGCGCCCGTCGCGGTCGCGGATGAGGTCCGTGCCGCAGACGTGGATATAAGCGTCCTTGGGCACCGAGACCCCCACGAATTCAGGGCGGAAATGGGACGCGCCGAAGACGACCTCCGGCGGGATCACCCCGTCCTTGATGATGCGCTGCTCATGGTAGACGTCGTAGAGGAAGAGGTTCAGGGCGGTGATCCGCTGCACCAGGCCGGCCTCGATCTGCTCCCACTCGCCCGCCGGGATGACGCGCGGGAAAGGGTCGAAAGGGAAGACCCTTTCCGTGCCCTGGTCATCACCATAGACCGTGAAGGTGATGCCTTGCTTGAGGAACAGCAGCTCGAGGCTGCGGAGTTTCTGGCTCAGCTCCTCATTGCCGAGACCCGAGAGTTTATCGGCCACGCCGCGGTAGTAGGGACGGATCTTGCCGTGTTCATCGACGAGTTCGTCGAAGAGGTCGGCCCCTTTGTAATCGGACAGGATCATGCCTAGAAGTAAGCAAGACCCCTGCCATCGTCGGGATGTCCGATGGATGGTCAAAAACCTCGGCTTCGGAGGGCTATCTTAGGCAGGCCCTGCGAAAAACAGGCAGGTCAGAGACCCTCGCGCTCGGTCCGGCCCTTGGGCGGGGTCGGACTGATGCCTTTGGAGCGGAAGAATTCCCCGAGGACTTCGGAACGCGCCGCGGCGAGCTGGTTCTTCCGGACGTCTTCCGGGGTCAGTAGCTTCTGGCGCTCGGTCATGATGCGGCGGAGCTGCATCAGGGCGGACTGCTGGAGCTGGCGGACGCGTTCGCGGGTGAGTTTGAACCGTTCGCCGACTTCTTCGAGGGTGAGCGGGCTTTCGCCGTTCAGGCCGAAGCGGTGGGTAAGGATCTCGGCTTCGCGGGGCTCGAGGGCGGCGAGCATCGTGGCGATCTCGTCGTTGTCGGATTTGCCGCGGAGCGTCTCGAACGGCGTGCGCTCGGACTCGTCCTTGACCAGGTCGCCCAAGGTGGCGTCACCTTCTTCGCCGACGGGCTGGTCGAGCGAGGCCGCGCGGTTCGCGACCGACTTCATGTGCACGACCTTCGCGAGGGGGATTTCCATGGCCATCGCGATCTCGTCGTTGTGCGGTTCGCGGCCGATTTCGGCGGTGAGCTGGTTGGTCACGCGGCGCATCTGCGCGATGCGGTCGACCATGTGCACCGGGAGGCGGATCGTCTTTCCGCTCGTCGCCAGCGCGCGCTTGATGGCCTGCTTGATCCACCACGAGGCGTAGGTGCTGAGCTTGCCGCCCTTGTCAGGGTCGAAGCGCTCGACGGCCTTGATCAGGCCGAAGTTGCCCTCGCTGATGAGGTCCATCAGCGACAGGCCGAAATTGTCGTAGTCCTTGGCGATGCGGACGACCAGGCGGAGGTTGGCCTGGATCATCTGCTGGCGGGCGGCTTCGTCGCCTTTGAGCACGCGACGCGCGAGGGCGGTCTCCTGCTCGAGCGTCAGCAGCGGTGTCTTCCCGATCTGGTCGAGATAGTAGCGGATCGGCGAACGCTCTTCCGTAGACAACTCTTCCCAGGGCAGGCCCGGTTCGGTGGGATCGGTGTCCGAATCACGAGCAGGGGCAGGGGCAGGGGCAGGGGCAGGGCGAACCTTGGGTGCCGGGGGTAAGGGTTTCTTCGGCGGCCGCTCCGGCTTGACTGCGTCGGGCATCTTCGACGGGACCGGCAGCTTCTTCGGCTCCTTCACCGGCTTGGCCGCGACAGGCTTCTTGGTCCGCGCCTTCTCCGCGGCTTTCGTCGAAGGCTTGGGCTTCGGCGTGACGCTTTTCTTGGGCTTGGACTTAGGCACAGGCGGGCTTCTCAGGAGCGCAGGCCGGCGGCGAGGCCGAGGGCGCGGAGGACGCTCTTGGACTTGTTGATGGTCTCTTCGTATTCGGAGGTCGGGACGGAGTCGGCGACGACTCCGGCGCCGGCTTGGATGCTGGCGACGCCCTCGCGGAGCGAAGCGGTGCGGATCACGATGCAGGAGTCATGGCCGCCATCGAAGCCGAAGTAACCGACGGCGCCGCCGTAGACGCCGCGGCGTTCGCCTTCGAGTTCGGAGATGACCTGCATCGCGCGGACCTTGGGCGCGCCCGAAAGCGTGCCGGCCGGGAACGTGGCGCGGAAGAGGTCGAACGCGTCCCTCTCGGGCGCGAGCTGTCCTTCGACCTGCGAGACGATGTGCATCACGTGGGAGTAGCGTTCCACGATCGCGTAGTCGGGCACCTTGACGGAGCCGGGCACGCAGACGCGGCCGAGGTCATTGCGCGCGAGGTCGACGAGCATCAGGTGCTCGGAGCGTTCCTTCGGGTCGGCGAGCAGTTCGGCTTCGAGCTGACGGTCGGCGGCTTCGTCGACGCCGCGCGGACGCGTGCCGGCGATCGGGCGGATCTCGCAGAGCCGGCCGGTGAGGCGGACGTTCACTTCGGGCGAGGCGCCGACGACGTCGAAGCCGCGGCCCGTCTCGAGGACGAACATGTATGGCGAAGGGTTCACGTGACGCAGCACGCGGTAGAGGTCGAGCGGGTCGCCCTGGAAGGCGACGTCGGTGCGGCGCGAGAGCACGACCTGCACGCAGTCGCCGGCGCGGACGTATTCCTGGGTGCGACGGATGGCGGCTTCGAAGTCGGCCTGGCTGAAGTTGGCCTGGCCCGTGGCGAGCTCGGCGGCGGCCGGGAGTTCGGCGGCCACGGCGGCGCGCGGTCCGGTCACCACGGCGCGCAGGGCTTCGAGTTCCTGCTGGGCGGCGAGCCAGGCGGCGTCGGCGTCGGCCGGCGACTTCACGCGGGCGTTGACGATGAGGCGCAGGGTCTGGCGGGCGTTGTCGAAGGCGACGACGCGGTCGACCAGCATGAAGTGGAGCAGGGGCGTTCCGGCCGGGTCCTTGGGGGGCTTCGGTACGGTGGGCTCGATGCGGTGGACGTATTCGTAGCCGACCATGCCGACCATGCCGCCGACGAACGGGGGCAGTCCGGGCACCTTGGCGACGCGCAGGCCGGACAGTTCCTTCTTCACCAGCGAAAGCGGATCGGCCGGCGTGGGCAGGGTCTCCTTGGTGCCGTCACGTCGGACGATTTCCGTCCGGTCTTCCCAGACGGTGAGCGTCAGGGCCGGTGCGGCGCCGCAGAAACTGTAGCGCCCGAGCTTGTCGCCCCCCGTCACCGACTCGAAAAGGAAGGGGGAGCCCAGGGCGCGGAGACGGGCGTAGACTGACACCGGCGTCTCTAGGTCGGCCATCAGGTCGAGGCACACCGGGATGAGATCGGACTTCTGGGCCAACTGGCGGAAGGTAGCTTGGTCAGGGACAAGGCTCACGTTGCCATTTAGAAGGCATCGGCCCCCGGTTGGAAACCATTTAAACCGACTCCAAGCCTAATGCGGCCCAATGCCCGGGCTTATGCCTTGCCCGGTGCGGTCCAGCGACCCCACAGCGAAAGCGGTAGCAGGCGGCCATTCCCTTCCTGCTTCAGGGCCAGTTCGCCGATATCAATCTTACCACCTAGGCCGCGGGTGACCTCTTCGAGCAGGTTGTGGCAGAGGATGGAAGAGGCGTCGATCGTGTAGACCGTCAGGATCATGAACTGCGCCTGCGGAGAGAGCAGCTCGCGGCAGGCGCGGAGCAGGGGGGCGAGGTCGCGTTCGACCTTCCAGAACTCGCCGGTCGGACCGCGGCCGAAGGCGGGCGGGTCGAGCATGATGGCCTCGTATTGATTGCCGCGTTTGACCTCGCGCTTCACGAACGTCATCGCGTCCTCGATGATCCAGCGGATCGGCTCCTGGGCCATGCCGGAGAGCTCCTGGTTGCGGCGGCCCCAGGCCACGGCGGGCTTGGAGGCGTCGACATGCGTCACATGCCAGCCCGCCTGGGCGGCGCCGAGCGAGGCCGCGCCGGTGTAACCGAAGAGATTGAGCAGGCGGGGGCGCGGCTCGAGCTTCTGGGGCCGGTCGGCGACCCATTTCCAATGCGGAGCCTGCTCGGCGAAGACGCCGAACTGCTTCGAGTTGTCCATGAACCGCAGCTGGAAGCGGAGCTTGCCGAGCTGGGTCTCCCATTCCTTGGGGCAGTTGCCCTTCAGCTTCCAGCGGCCTTCGCGGCCGCCTTCTTCGTGTTCGGCGACGGCGCGGGCCCATTCGGCGGCGGGCAGGGACTTGCTCCACCAGGCCTTGGGTTCGCTCCGGATCATGCGGACGCCGCCGATCTCCTCGAGCTTGAACCCATCGCCGGAATCCAGGAGGCGGTGACCATCCCAGTCGCTCACGAGTACGCTGATATCCACGCACGCATCGTGGGCGGCCGACGGCCGGGAGGGAAGCCCGCTTTTGCTCGCCAATTTATTTTTCCGCCCTCCTCTTGAGAGGATGACGCGTGAACTGGCCAGCGCCCGCTGGGAGACGAAGGTCTCCGGGTTGGTCGCGCTCACGCGCGATTGGGCCGGCCCTGATCTGCCGCCGCTCACCCTCAATCCGCCGGCGCGCCTGACTTTGCTCGAGACGGCGGATGTCCGCGCCTGGGCTTGTCGGTCAGGCCACTGGATCGAGGGCGACCGCATCCATTTCTTCTTCTGGAAAGCCCTCTGTGCGGAGGCCGTGGACGGTGCCGTCAGCGTCGTCGGCCCCTTCAACGACTGGGGGCGCGCCGTCGACATGGAGCGCTGGCAGCTGCGCCCCGTCTGCGTCGCGGGCGCCGAAGGTTTCGAATTGGCCACGGACCTCGCCGAAGTCCTCGGCGAAGCGGAGGAGACCGTCTTCAAGTTCCTGCGAGACGGCGGCCGCTGGGTCGAGCCGCCGCACGACGCCGACAACGTCCGCCGCGACGAGGGCAATCATCGTAATCTCGTCGTCTCACGTCGGCGTACCGATCGCCATGTCTTCCGTTTTCATGCGGCCGACGTCGATCCGGCCGCCGTACCGGTCCGCATGGTGTATGAGACACCCGAGCTGCTCGAACTCGGCGACATCCTGGCGTCCGAGCCGCTCGACGTCCTTGAGCCGGCGGGTGGTTTCGGCGCGACCGTCGGTCCTCGTTCGACCTTGTTCCGCGTGTTCGCGCCCCGCGCGCGTTCGGTCGAAGTTTCCTGGCGTCATCCGACCGGCGGCGGCACGCACCTGCTCACGCTCAAGCCGGAAGGGCAGGGCGCCTGGTCGGCGACTTGGCCGGAGAATCTCAGCGGCGCGCATTACTGGCTGCAGGTCGGCTCTCCTGATGATGTCGCCGGTGAACGCTTCGGAGAAGCGCATGTCGTCGACCCTTGGGCGCGCGCCGTGGTCGGCCCCGGCCAGGTCGCCGGCATCGTGGTCGGTCCCGACGCGCTCCGACCTTTCGACGACGGCTTCGTCCCGCCGGTGGTCGAGGATCTCGTGATCCTCGAAGGTCATCTGCGTGATCTGCTGGGTCTCGCCGAGGGCGCGCCGACGACCGGCGGTTACCGCGATCTCGCTCGTTTTGTGCGCACGCGTGGAAATTATCTGCGCGCGCTCGGCGTCAACGCCATCGAGTTGCTGCCGTGCGCCGAATTCGAGCACGCCGCCGCCGACGAATACCACTGGGGTTACATGCCCGTGAGCGCCTTCGGCGTCGCGAACTCCTACGCCTCCGCCCCGGGCGTCGTCGCGATGGAGGAGTTCCGCGACCTCGTGCGTGCCTGTCATGAAGCCGGGCTCGCCGTCATCATGGACGTCGTGCTGAACCATTTCGGCTCGCCCAACGGCCTCGGCGCGATCGACGCGCCTTACTACTACCGCGTCGATCCGCAGGGTAAGCTCACCAACTGGAGCGGCTGCGGCAACGACGTCCGCGCCGAAGCGCCGATGTTCAAGCGGCTCGTGCACGCCGCGCTGCGCCATTGGACCGAAGTGCTGGGCGTCGACGGCGTCCGCCTAGACCTCGCCGAACTGCTGGGCACGCCGCTACTGCGTGAGATCGAAGCCGACTTCCGTTTTCGCGCCCCGCACAAGATCCTCATCGCCGAACCATGGAGCTTCCGCGGGCACACCGCGCGTGACCTTGACCACACGACGTGGACGAGCTGGGACGACGCCTTCCGTGAGTTCCTGCCCTCCTACGTGCGTGGTCACGCCAGGGCGGCGGACCTGCTCCATCACGTCGCGGCGTGCGCGTTCCGACCGTCCGCGCGCCTGAGCTACGCGCAGTCGCACGACGACATGGCCTGGTTGGACCGCATCACCGAACGCGCGGGCGGCGACGCCCTCGATCCGGCACCCCGCGACGTCCTGCGCACGCGCCTGATGCACGTGATCCTGCTCTGCTCCGCGGGCGTGCCGATGCTCTGCGCCGGGCAGGACTTCCTCCTGACCAAGCGGGGCGTCAGCAACACCTGGAGACGGGGCGACCTCAACAGCCTGGATCCCGTCCGACTGGAGCGTTTCCGCTCCGAGCACGAATTCGTCGCCCGCCTGATTGGTTTCCGCCTCTCGGCGTCCGGGGCCGGCCTGCGTCCGCGTGCGGCCGTCGCGCCAGGTTGGATGCAGGTCACCCATCAGCAGGGCGGGGAGGCCTTCGTCGCCGTCCTGAATGCTGACGGACAGCTCGGCCCTGCCCGGGTGCTCATGGCCTGCAATCCGCACGACCGCGAGGTGACGCTCGTCCTCCCGCGGACCGGGGATTGGACGCCCGTGGTGGTCTCGCCTTTCCCCTCCTGCCTGCATGCCCCTGGTCCCGTGCCACGGATCGAGGGGGATCACGTCATCCTGCCGCCTTTGGGCGCCGCCGTCTGGTCTGCCGGGGCCTGATTCGCATTCTCGCTTGCCAATGCGGGGCGGCAGGGCCTTTTTCATCCTTTTCACGTCCATCCTCTTTCCTTTCTCACACACCATACCATGGCCACCAAAGTAGCTATCAACGGATTCGGCCGCATCGGCCGTCTCGTCTTCCGCGCCCTCGTCGAACAGGGCCATCTCGGCACGACCTTCGACGTCGTCGCCGTCGGCGACATCGTCCCCGCGGACAACCTCGCCTACCTCCTGAAGTACGACTCCACCCAGGGTCGCTTCAACGGCACCGTCAGCTCCAAGAAGTCCTCGCCCGATAAGGCCGAAGACGACGTCCTCGTCGTGAACGGCAAGGAAATCCTCGTGGTTTCCGCCCGCACCCCGGCCGAACTGCCTTGGAAGGCCCTCGGCGTCCAGGTCGTCATCGAGTCCACCGGTCTCTTCACCGAAGCCGCCAAGGCCAAGGGTCACCTCGAAGCCGGCGCCAAGAAGGTCATCATCTCCGCCCCGGCCAAGGATGAGGACATCACCGTCGTCATCGGCGTCAACGACGACAAGTACGACGCGGCCAACCACCACATCATCTCCAACGCCTCCTGCACCACGAATTGCCTCGCGCCGCTCGTCCATGTGCTGCTGAAGGAAGGTTTCGGCGTCGCCGAAGGCCTGATGACCACCGTCCATGCCTACACCGCTACCCAGAAGACCGTCGACGGTCCGTCCAAGAAGGACTGGAAGGGTGGTCGTTCCGCCGCGATTAATATCATCCCTTCCGCCACCGGCGCGGCCCGTGCCGTCGCCCTCGTGATCCCGGAAGTGAAAGGCAAGCTCACCGGCATGGCCTTCCGCGTGCCGACCCCGACCGTTTCGGTCGTCGACCTCACCGTCAAGACCACCAAGGACACCTCCCTCGCCGAGATTAAGGCCGCCCTCAAGAAGGCGTCCGAGACCTACATGAAGGGCATCCTGGCCTACACCGAGGAAGAAGTGGTCTCCTCCGACTTCATCCACGACAAGAGCTCTTCGATCTTCGACGCCGGCTCCTCGATCGAGCTGAACAAGAACTTCTTCAAGCTCATCAGCTGGTACGATAACGAGTGGGGCTACTCCAATCGCGTCGTCGAGCTCCTGGGCAAGGTCACGGCCAAGCTCTGAGCCGGGCTTAGATTCCTCCGCGACAGGCGGCCCATCCGGGTCGCCTGTCTTGTTTTGGGCTCCTGGTGGGCGGGGGAGGGTGCTGATGAGGGTTTACGAGGCCTCGGGCGGTTTGTTCTTCCCACCCCTCGGCTTACGCCTTTCTCTGCAGTCTTTCACCACCATGCCTGCTCCTAACCTCCGCGAACTCGGCTCCGTCAAAGGCCAGCGTGTCCTCGTCCGTGTCGACTTCAACGTCCCCCAGGA